>CAYOWJ010000050.1:0-3033 GCA_964407625.1 uncultured Lentimicrobiaceae bacterium | reverse complement strand
GACACGACGGGACTTGACACGACACGACGAGACGAGACATGACAAGACATGAACCGAACAACCAAAAAGGAGCAATAATGGAAAAAAAGACAATCAAAGAAATCAGTATTGATTCTCAGATGATTTATCAAAGGCTGATAAAAATGGAACCTGGACAAAGTATTTCTTATGATGAACTGTCTGAAATTATCGGGAGAGATATCCAAGTCTATGGCAGGTACAATCTTTATACTGCCACCAGAATGGCGTTGCGTGATGAAAGTATGGTTTTTGAAAGCATCAGAAATCAAGGGATAAGAAGGCTAAAAAATGATGAAATACCCCATATTATCGGTAGTAGTGCGATTGGTAAAATCAGGAAGATATCCAAGGTAAATTCTAAAAAAATTATTGCGGTAGATTATGATGCACTTTCAAACGATAGCAAAGTAAAACACAATATGGCCCTGTCTGTATTAGGCGCCTTTCTTACTATGACCAAAACAAAATCAATTACCATGATTGAAGAAACTATTAATTTAAACGAAATGAATAGACTAACTTATGCAAAAACACTTGAATCATTCAAAAAAGCATAAATAGTAAAAGGAGTACACATGATCCCCCAAGAACAACACCTCCAGCACATCCTCGATCTGAAACGAGAGAATAAGGTTGAGTATAACCGTACGAGGCCGCATAAACACGGGAAACAGTTTTGATGCGTAGAACAAGCCGTGACGAATTGTCACGGTTATGCTTTAGTTTAAATACAGGAATGTGTTTTATGTGGAGTAGTAAAGAAAAACAAAAAGAATACAACAAACGATATTATGAAGAAAATTCTGAAAAGATTAAAGAATACAAAAAACGATATCGTGAAGAAAATTCTGAAAATATTAAAGCGTATGAAAAAAGATATCGTGAAGAAAATTCTGGAAAAATAAAAGAATCAAACAAAATTTATAATGATAAAAATAAATCAAAAAGAAATGAATATTATAGAGTTAAATATGAAGAAATAAAAGAAAATAAAAAAAAATATTTAGAAGAAAATAAAGAACATATTGAAAAAACAAAAAAAGATAAAGAAGAACAAATTAAAGAAAAAAACAGATTATATAGACTTGAATATTATCAAAAAAACATAGAAAAAATGCGGTTAAAACAACGTGAACGTTATAAAAATAATTTAGAAAGTGAGCGCGAACGATCAAGAAAAGCAAAACAATCTAATCAAGTTAGAACCATTGCGAACAGATTAGGTATTAAAGTTAAAGATATCACCGAAGAATTAAATGAATTGATATTGATAAAAATAGATATCAAAAATCAACTAAAGCATATCATAGAACAGAGGTCACTTTATGACAATGATGAACGAGATGTTGAAAGAAAGCAATCATCTAATGAAATCGTTGATGAAATCAATTGATGAAAAAACGACAAGGTCTGATCTTGATATCATCGATCGTATTATTTCTTTGCAACAAAACCAGATTAAAATTATCAACTCAGCGATAAGCGCTTATGGCATTCAATCAAAAAACAAACGTGCAATAAGTGGTCTTGAAAATCAAAACATCATGGATGACACAACAGCTATTGATTTACTTCCATTTGAACCAGACAAAGAAAAAGTGAAGTGTCCATTATTTGATAATTTTATTTCAAGGTCTGAGTGTCTTGATTATTCCGGTTCAAACCCTGATGACTGTAACAATTGCTATATTGGGAAGAAGACAAAGAAAAAATTATTAGCTCCTACAGTAGCTGTTTATCCTTAATTTATTTTTTACATGGAGACACAACATGATCCCCCAAGAACAACACCTCCAGCACATCCTCGATCTAAAATGGAACTGATTAAACAAAATAGATTTATTAAAATATATTTCACAATAGAGCAGCTTAATAAATTAAAAGAAATAACGAAATTTCATTTAGAAGAATGTGAAGAATATTTATTTGAAGAAAAAAAAATAGATCAATTAAAAATTAATAAAAAAAAGATAGTAAAACAAAATATTAAAAAATCTAAAAAAAATAATTCAATCAATAGTGCTCAATGGAAAAAAGTAAATGAAAAATATTATAAAGAACAACAACTGAAATATCGAACTGATAACAAAGATAAAATTGCAATCAGTAGAATAAAATGTTTGTTAAAAAGTAAAGATATTGATCCTACACCTGAAATAATAGAAATGTTTTTACTTAAAAAACAAATAAAAGATAATTTAAAAAAACTTAAAAAAATGGTGAACCAAAATGACAATGATGAACGAGATGTTGAAAGAAAGCAATCATCTGATGAAATCATTGATGAAATCAATTGATGAAAAAACAACAAGGTCTGATCTTGATATCATCGATCGTGTTATTTCTCTGCAACAGAACCAGATTAAAATTATCAACTCAGCAATAAGTGCTTATGGCATTCAATCAAAAAACAAGCGTGCAATAAGTGGTCTTGAAAATCAAAACATCATGGATGACACAACAGCTATTGATTTACTTCCATTTGAACCAGACAAAGAAAAAGTGAAGTGTCCATTATTTGATAATTTTATTTCAAGGTCTGAGTGTCTTGATTATTCCGGTTCAAACCCTGATGACTGTAACAATTGCTATATTGGGAAGAAGACAAAGAAAAAATTATTAGCTCCTACAGTAGCTGTTTATCCTTAATTTATTTTTTACATGGAGACACAACATGATCCCCCAAGAACAACACCTCCAGCACATCCTCGATCTTAAACGAGAAAACCCGGAAATGGAAATTCACTTCTGCATAGATTCAGATTTTATCAATGATTATGGATGGATAGATCACCAGATTGTTGATGTGAATATCATGCCATGGTATCGGGTCGGTGAGCGCATATCCATAGACAAGAATCTCATCATAGAGATGATGTATGAAGGCATCCCAAACGAAATCAGTGATGAAGACGCGGACGCCATCGTCACCCGGAAATACGAAAAAGAAGTTAAGCAGGTGATATGCGTGTTTACAATTGCTGTGGATGAAGAATAGCTTATGCAACTATC
>CAYOWJ010000049.1:8796-17246 GCA_964407625.1 uncultured Lentimicrobiaceae bacterium | reverse complement strand
ATCAACGACAGTTATAACTCCGACATCAATTCGCTGGCCATCGCCCTCGATTTTCTTCATCAGCAAACCCAGCAAAAAGAAAAAACGGTTATCCTTTCCGACATCCTGCAAAGCGGCAAAAGCGATGTTTACCTTTACGGGAAAATTGCCGAACTGCTCATTCAAAAAGAGGTGAAGAGGCTCATCGGAATCGGGCCTGCCATCAGTCGGCAATCCGAGCATTTTAATCTCGAAAAAGTGTTTTATCCATCTACAGAGGCATTTCTAAAAACATTTTCGTTTACCCGTTTTCAAAACGAAGCCATCCTGCTGAAAGGCGCCCGTGTTTTTGAATTTGAGCAGATCAGCCAGGCACTTCAACAAAAGGCACACGAAACAGTTTTGGAGATTAACCTGAACGCACTTATCCATAACCTGAATTATTACCGCGCCAAAGTAAAGCCCGGTACAAGAATTATGGCCATGGTTAAAGCCAGCTCTTATGGCAACGGCAGTTTCGAAATCGCCAACGCATTGCAGTTTCACCAGGTTGATTATCTGGCGGTGGCTTACGCCGATGAAGGTGTCGAACTCAGGAAAGCCGGAATTACCCTGCCAATCATGGTGATGAATCCTGATGAAGCCAGCTTCGACAGCATCATCACCCAAAATCTTGAACCCGAAATTTATAATTTCAGGGTGCTTCGTCTCCTCGAAGAAGCGATAAAAAGAAATATCATCCCCAAAAATAAGCCTGTTAAAATCCATCTTAAAATTGATACAGGCATGCACCGGCTTGGATTTGAGGCGCATGAAGCTGATGTGCTGATCGAAAATATTATGCAAAACAGCAGGTTGTACGTGCAGAGCGTTTTTACGCACCTTGCAGCCAGTGAAGATTCGTCGGAAAATGAATTTACCGAAAGCCAGATCAGGCTTTTTGAAGCGGTAAGTTCAAAAATGACCGGAAAATTAGGCTATCCTGTTTTACGTCACGTGCTTAACACCGCCGGAGTAAGCACCTTCCCGCATGCTCAGTTTGAGATGGTCAGGCTGGGAATAGGGATGTATGGAATTTCGCCTTTGCCGCAGGAGCAGTTTGACCTTGAAAATGTCAGCACACTTCGTTCGTCAATTTCGCAACTCAAGAATATTAAAAAAGGCGAAACCATCGGTTATAACCGCGCCGGAATTGCCGGAAGCGATATTACCGTTGCCACCATCCCGATTGGCTATGCCGACGGTTTGAGCCGCGTGCTTAGTAATGGCAAAGGTCATTTGTTGGTTGCCGGAAAAATGGTGACCATTGTCGGGAATGTGTGCATGGACATGTGCATGGCCGATGTTACCGGTTTAAATGTAAAAGAAGGCGACGAGGTGATTGTTTTTGGCAACGACCGTTCTATCAACGATCTGGCGCGGGAAATGGAAACAATTCCTTACGAAATCCTGACAGGGATTTCGAAACGGGTAAAACGAATGTATTTTCAGGAATAAATCATGAATAAAGTATTATCAATCATTATCCCGGCTTACAATGAGGCAACATTCATCGGGCAGATACTCCAGAGGGTAGTAGCTGTAAGCCTTTTGGCGGATTACAAAAAAGAGATTCTGGTTGTTGACGATGCTTCTACGGATGCAACGGTTGAAATTGTGGAAAAATTTATCGTCGATCATCCTGAAACTTCTATCAGATTAATCCTGCAAAAAACCAATCAGGGTAAGGGAGCAGCCATTCATCGCGGAATTAAGGAAGCCAGCGGGGAATTTATCATCATCCAGGATGCCGACCTCGAATACGACCCGCGCGAATACAACCTGTTGCTTCAGCCAGCCATCGAAGGCATGGCCGACGTGGTTTACGGCTCCCGCTTTGTTGGCCATCAGCCGCACCGCATCTTGTTTTTCTGGCATTCGATCGGGAATAAAATGCTCACTTTTACCTCCAACATGTTTACCAACCTCAACCTCACCGATATGGAAACCTGTTACAAGCTTTTCAGGGCAGAGATTGTTAAAAAATTAAACCTGAAGGAAAAGCGGTTTGGCTTTGAGCCGGAAGTAACTGCAAAAATAGGGCGGGTTCCGGGTATCCGGATTTATGAAGTCGGGATTTCGTATTACGGAAGAACTTACAACGAGGGCAAGAAAATCAATTGGCGAGACGGCTTCAGAGCTATTTACTGCATTTTGAAATACAATATTTTTTCGAGGTAATGCTTATGAAATCAATTAACCATTTCATTCAGTCCTCAAATAAAACGGAAATCCCAACAAATCATGAAATACTATAAACAATTAGATGGTCTAAGGTTTTTGGCCATTTTTATGGTTCTTATTGCCCATTGGGTTGAAGGTTCTTTTCAAAATCCTTTTCTTAAAAATGTGCCTTTTGGAACTGGTGTTACACTCTTTTTTGTCATCAGTGGGTTTTTGATTACCAGAATTTTATTCGATTTTAAAATTGCCAATGAAACCAGTGAGCGAAGCAACTGGTTTTCGATAAAGTCCTTTTATATGAGGCGGACTTTGCGTATTTTCCCGATTTATTATCTGTTAATATTTTTTCTGTTGATCGTTGATTTCCCTAAAACTGCTGAGTTGTTTCCCTGGTTAATGAGTTATTCACTAAATATTAAAATGGGAATTACCAACGAGTACGCAGGCTCTTTTACGCATTTTTGGTCGTTGGCTGTGGAGGAGCAGTTTTACATATTCTGGGCTTTCATGATTGTTTTCATTCCCAAAAAATACCTTAAAGGCATGATCCTGGGCAGCATTTTCTTTTCGATTGGGCTTAGGTTTTACTTGGTTTATTTTACACCGTATTGGGCAGCAGCAAATGGTTTAGTTTTTACAAACATGCACAGTCTTGGACTTGGGGCACTCATCGCATGGCAGTTAACATTTGGTAGCGGTTTCCAGAAGCATATTCAAAAATATAAAAGTGCCCTGGTTTATTTGGTTATCATATTTTTTGCTGTTTTTGTCTTTCCCTATTCCAGTCCGTTGTTTGAAAAAATCAGACATTTTTCCGACCCGGTGCTGGCATTAATTTATGGGCTTATGGTGGTAATTGCAGTAAATGGTGCTTTTACCTGCGGTATGAAAAGCTTTTTAGAGAATAAATTTGTACTTTACATTGGGAAAATTAGTTACGGATTGTACGTTTACCACCTTTTTATCGGGCATTTGTATTTCAATTACCTGACCAGATATATTCAAATACCACTTAAGGAGGATTGGGAATTTGCTATTTTGTTCTTTTTTATTAACGTTATTCTCGCTTCAGCTTCGTGGTACGTGATCGAAAAGCCTATTATTGGTCTAAAAAAATATTTTAAATATTAGCTAAACGCCTGCCAGCCAGTTTTGCAGATCAAATATCCGGGAAGTATTAATCAACGAACTGAGTTTTGATTCATCAAAAACGGTATCGTCCGATTCGAGTTTTAAAGCCATCTCAGGCCAGGGCATAAATTTAATTCCAACGCCAAATTTGCCTGCCACCAATGATGCAGCATCAAGCAAACTCAGGTTTTCGCCACCAATATTAAAAATCTGGTTTTTGGTGCCATCATTTAAAATCGCATCATAAATAGTCTTGCAGATATCGGCAACATGCGTAAAGCTGCGGCGGATGGTGCCATCTCCAAACAAAACAATATCCTCCATTTTGGATGCTTTATCAAAGAAAAATCCGATGGTTCCGTAAGAATACACGTTCCCGAAAAGGTTCCCGTAAGGCACGCAAATCCTGAAAACAGTGTAATTTATCCCAAAAGCGTTCTGATACATCCAAAGGAGGTTTTCGGCAGCGAGTTTATTGAGGGCGTAAATAGTTTTGGTTTCTTTGGCATCGTCTTCTTTAAGCGTGTAATTGCTGCGTCCCTTGTAAACCAGCCGTGTTGAAGGAAAAACCACCCTAGCCTTGCTTCCGGAAGAACGCATCCAGTCGAGCAGGTTGAGTAAGCCAATTTCGTTGACATTCACAAAATCCTGGTATTTATCAAAACCATCGGCAGTTCCGGTGAGGCCGGCAAACACGAAAATGAAATCAACATCGGGGACAAGGTTTTGAAAAGCATCTTTATTGGTGATGTCGAATTGCCGATAGTTTTTGATGCCTTCAAAAGCGCAAGGTTGGATGTCGAAATTCTGGTTTTCAATTCCATTTTTATCTAAGAAAATGGAGAGATGTCTTCCGAGATAACCGTTTGAGCCGATGAGAAGGGAGGTTTTCATTGCAAGTTTGGGTTAAGTTTTGGTTTCGAAATATCTGCTATTGCTTATAGTTAAGTTTCTCCCCGACAATGTAAGTTGGCCTGCCCTTCACATTTTCAAAAATTTTGCCTACATAAATTCCAACCATCCCCAAAATGGTAATCATCAATCCCGACAAAAACCAGAGCGAAGCAAAAGTGCTGGTCCAGCCCGAAACGGAGGTTTCGTCGAGAAAATAGAGAATGATGAGTAAAATTGCAAAAATGGTTGAGATGAGCGAAATCAAAAGCCCGAGTTTTACAGTCAGGCGCAAAGGTTTATCCGAAAAGGAAATGATGGTGTTGAAAGCCAGGGTAAGTCGTTTTTTAAAATTGTACGACGATTTTATCCCATCCTCACGGCTGGCGTGCTGTATGTCGAGTTTGGCCATTTTGAAGCCAATCCAGTGAATCATGGTGGGATAATAGCGGTAATAATCGTTCATGCTTTTTAAAGCATCCACAACTTTGCGGTTGTAAAGCGCAAAATTGGCAATCGAAGCATCCAAATGTGTGTCGGTAAGGTAGCTCAAAAGGCGGTAAAAAATCCGTGAAAACATCTTTTTCAGGAAGTCATCCTGCCGGTTTTGCCGGCTTGCCAACACAATGTCGAAACCCTCTTTTGCTTTGTTGTACATGGCCGGGATTTCTTCGGGGCGGTCCTGCAAATCACAGTCAAGGGTAAAAACCCATTCGCCGCGGGCATGGTCGAGGCCACAATTGAGCGCGTATTGCTGGCCAAAGTTGCGGCTGTGGCGGATGCCAACAACGGCGGGATCTTTGGCACAAATTTCCTGTATAATTTTCCACGAATCGTCGGGGCCATGGTCTTCGACAAGGATGATTTCATAGTCCGCTGTAATCTGGCTTACCGACTTCTTAATTCGTTTAACAAGTTCTTCGAGCAGTGCCGCAGCGCCATAAACCGGGCTGATAATAGAAATGTGTGGTATGTTCGGCATGATCAGGATTTCGATTATTAAAATGAATATTTTTATGACAAAAACCACCAACAGGGGCTGAAACCCAGTCGGTGGTAAAATTAACTTTATTTTGTCGAAAAAGTTCTGATGTCTTCCAGTGTTTTACTTTGAAGCAGAATATTGCGGTAATGCTTTTCGGCATCATGTTCAGTAATTGCCCGGTGAAATTCGCGGAGTGAACCAACAAAATGATTGTCGGGTTTCATCAGGTATTCGTGACGTTCGCCTTGTTTTTCGACGATGATCAGCGGGCTGTAATCCACTTTTGGTGTGAAGGCCCTGTCGGCGATGATTTTTCCTTTGCTTCCCCAGATTTCGTAACTGCACTGGTAAAAATGATCAAACCCGAAACCAAGCTGGGCGCTGATGCCTTTTTTGTTGGTGAGAAAAGCACCACCAAAAATATTCGTTCCGGTTTCGGGGTCAATAAACAGGTTTGAGGCTTTCACCACAAAATCGTCGCCCAGGATAAAATGAACTGCCCTCACGGTGTAGCCGGCAGCATCCATTAGTGCACCTCCCCCAACCAGTTCATCATATCTGAAATCGTTTTTTGGCAAAGGTGGAAAACCAAAACTTGCCCTGAAAATGCGTACTTCACCAATTTCGTTATTTTGCAACAGTTCAAAAACAAACTTGTGCTGGCTATGATATTGAAACATGAAATCCTCCATCAGCACCAGGTTTTTCGATTGGGCTGCCACCACCATTGTTTTTGAGGAATGATAACTGGCGGCGATGGATTTTTCGGCAAGAACATGCTTCCCTGCAGCCAGGCATTTATTAATCCATTCGTCGTGAAGACCGGTGGGAAGAGGCAGATAAATAGCGTCAATATCGTCGCGGTGAAGCAGGTTTTTATAGCCAACAACCGCTTCACAGTTAAATTTGCCGGCAAATTGTCCGGCTTTTTCTTTGGTGCGGCTGGCAACGGCCACAAGATTCCACTCCGGCGTTGCCTGAATGGCCGGAATCATCGATCGCAGCGCGATTCCGGCACAGCCCATAACGGCAATGTTTAGCTTTTTCATCATTCAATTACGGTTTTATACCCTGAATACAATATTGCCCTCCAACTGGAACAGCCGTCAAATAACGCTCGAGGTAATGGAAGGCCTTGAAAATTTTTTGTCGTGGGAAAAACAAATGATACGAAGTATTGATTTGTTCAAAACCTGATAAAAGCATTTGTTTATGAAGATATTTTTGTCGCAGTAATTTGGCGTCCCTGTCGAAGATGCAATCATTAAAAAGCTTTCGGGTAACCGGATTTAACGGGTTATGTTCAAAAACAAAAACACTGCTGTTGTGTTTCAAAACCCGCCGGCATTCGCACAAAACCTGCTGATGCAATTCAAAATCGATATGGTGTAAAACATTGGCAATAAAAACAACATCGAAGGTCTCACTTTCAAAAGGAATAATTTCTCCATCAAAAGTCTTGAATTCACTGTTGGCAATTTTTTTATCGATGGCAATTTTGATGCTTGCTGCCGAGATATCAATTCCATGGATGAATTGGTCAGGGAAATGCTTGCTGAAAAAGTGTGAAGTGGTTCCGTCACCACAGCCAAAGTCTAGAATGAGTGCAGGAGCATCGTTTTTCGTTCTTTTTAATACCTCAAGAATTTTGTATTCACTGTAAAATTCACTTTCAGCACCGGTAAAATGTAAATTCTGTGAATGAACAGAACGGTATTCTGAGGCGAAAGAATCAAAATTCGTATGATTAAAATTGCTCATAATTTTTAATTAAAAAAGGCCAAATGCAGAATATCCAATTTAGGATAATCAAGGTAACTCACACAAACTTCACCGCCGCTATCAGGCTTCTGGCGGCGATATTCATGTAATTGTTGAATTTGATAAAGACCTTCATCTGATGCAGCGTCATCCAGATGTAATTATCGGCGACTTCCACCGGGAAATCATCACCAACCTCGATGATCATGTTTTTATTCTGTTCTTTGTAAAACCGGCCGCCTTCCTCGCTTTGCCAGGCTGAGTACCAGATTTGACCTGGTTTTGCATTGAGCACCTGGTCGAGGTACATTACATCGTACTCGTTTAAGCCCTTGCGGTAATTGCCCGTGAGGCACTGCACGGTTGGAGCCAGTTCGACGATATCAAAATTGCCTGCTTCGAGTTTTGCCTGAACCAGAAAATGGTAAATGCCATCAATTTTCTTCACAATAAAGGCAATAATGCCTTCCTGCGCCGATTTGATGAGCGGCTGATCCCACGAAACAACTTCCCTGTTGCCAATTTCGACATTCATACCAATGACCGAAAAATATTTTTTGTCGTGATGAAAAATCTCATCAGCCGAAATAGACCAGTTTTTTACTTCATGTAAAGGGATTTTTTCGATATCGAGATCATAAAATGATTTCTTTTGGGTGATCCATGAAATAATTTCGTCGGTGTTGTGCAGATGGCGGTCGCGCTCGAGCATGGATAAAAGCATGCCCGATTCAGGCTTGAGTGAGTCGCCGGTAAATTTAAGCGTTTCGTAAAAGTCGAGCACATCCGGCGGATATTCTCCAAACGGAATCCCTGAAATAACTGTTCGCGTGTCCATATTTACGAGGTTGTCGTATTGCAAAAATTGCTTGATTTGCCCCAGTGTGAGCCAGCAAAAGTTATCGAAGATTTCGATTTCTTCCTTTTCGGGAAGTTCGATGATGATGTTGCGGTTTCGTTTTTTTAAAAACCTTGCTCCCTGCTCCGATTGAAGCTGGTCGAGGAGAATCCTGACCGGTTTTTCGCCATTGAAATATTCGAGATAAAGCGGGCGCTTGCCTTTGTGAACCTGCAGATAATTGCTCTTTGTAGCCTGAAGTGTTGGCGAAAGCTGGACCACGTTGAGGTTTCCAGGTTCAATTTTTGCCTGCATCAGGAAGTATAAAATGCCATCGAATTTTTTAGTTATGATGCCCAGAAACCCGACTTCCGGTTGGTTGATGATGGGCTGTTCCCACTCCGAAACCTTTCCCCAGTTGGTTTTTATCCGGATTCCTTCGATCGAGAAAAACTTTCCCGAATCGTGAACCAGGTTTCCGCTGCTTTTGCTGAAATGCCAGTTTCGCATTTCCGAAAAGGGAATTTTCCGGATGCTCACATGGGTTTTTTCGTTCATCTCCTTCATCCAGGCCAGAAATTTTTCTGACGGCATCAAAGGATTCTCAACGGTAAGTGCTGATTTAAGGAAGGCTGTATTTTT
>CAYOWJ010000049.1:3576-8696 GCA_964407625.1 uncultured Lentimicrobiaceae bacterium | reverse complement strand
GGATTACTTCTCAAGCTGTCTAATTCCGGCGAAAGCTCAACATTTGAAATCACGGCAAGTTCAACAAATTCGGTAAATCCGCCGGTAGTATTATCAAAAACTTTATCGCCCGAAAGGTAACCTGCAACCGGGTATTGCATGTTGAAATTTATTAAAAAATGGGTGAGAATATGCGTGTTGTAAGCATCCATGTCTTCCAGAAAGCTGATGGCATCGCGCTGGACGATAATCGGGTCTTCAAAACCCAGGCTGTCGTCGCCATTCCGGTCGTGATGAAAAGCAAATATTGCCTGCGAAAAAATAAGTAAAAGTGCTACCGGATAAAGCAGCCGGTTTTTTGCTTCAAAAGCCTGCACCAACACGGCGCCAACCACCAAAACCATGGTTGAGATGACAATAAGAAAATATCGGTTTGAGATAAAGTTGAAAGCGCTGGCCAGCCAGAAAATCCCCGTAAAAAGGATGATAAACCAGATGATTTTCCATTGCAGGTTCGAAAACTTTTGCCGGGCAACAAAAAAGTAAGCGATGGTCGAAATCAGCAAAACAACAAGAAGCCAGATTCGGCCATCCAGATTAAAAACGATTCGCCGGATTATGCCGAGATTATGGTTGATGACGTCCGGAGAGAGTTGTGTTTCCTTCATTCGCAACGGAAAGAAAAACCAGCCCCAGGTTATTTTCTGGATGATAAGAAATCCTCCGAAAACGAAGGCCGGGATCAGAATTACAGCGTATTTTTTGAAAAAACCGATGATTGAAATTCTTTTTCCTTCTAAAATAAAATCAATGATCTGCCAGACACAAATTGCGAAAATCAGGAATAAACCCGATTCTTTGGTCATCACCAGCATTGAACCAAAAATTGAATACCAGATAAACCGCCTTTTAAAAAATGCCCAGATCGTCCAAAGTGCAAGTAGTGAAAGGAAAATCTCCAGTAAAACAAACGACGACTGCGCCAGGAACATGGGTTGCAGAAACATCAGAATGGCAGCCAGCAAGCCGGTTTCGGCATTAAAAAATAATTTCCCGACAAAGTAAAGGCTGATTAATAGAAGGACGGAAATAAGCAGCGCAAAAGATTTTGTAACGAAAATTGTTGGCCCGAAAATCTTCATCCAAGACGAAACCAGGAAATGAAAAAGCAGCGGGTGGCCGTAAGAATATTCGGGATCAAGCCCGGATGGCAAAAGGCTTGGACCGGTTTTATACATCAGATGAACGGCAGGGCCAAAGGCAAAACCCTCATCGCCGTAGTAAGGCAACGAAAGATGTGGAAATTTGATAATGATCAGTGCGACAATTACCAGCAAAAGGATGACCTGTGAATAGTATTTTTTGAGAAATTGCGAAATCATTTCAGGAATTATTATTTTGATTGCGCTCAATTTGAAGAATATGGTCCTTCATTCTGGTAAAAGTGGGCTGGAAATCAGAAACTGTGCGGATGAACTTCTTTTCGCAGCCTGCAATTCCCCAGTAATGGATGGTTTTTTCTATAAATGGAAGATCCAATCGTGGCGCTTTTGGGTCGATTTCGCGGGGGTGCAGGTAAACAAATACTGATTTTCCCTGCCGGTTGGCCTTTCTCAGCTGATTTCTTACAAAAAATCCAGGGAAAAAGCGCATATAAAAACCACCGCTGAAGCCAACATTTTTTCCGGCAAACGAAAACAGACTTTGTGGGATTTCCCAGATTTTTTGCTGCCTGCCGCCAACCACCGGTTGATGGATCCTTTGCGGAAACCCGTTGATGCCATACAAAAATGTTTTTCCGGGAAAAACAGAGGAAGAATACAAAATTCCCTGTTCCTCCAGAATTTCATAAAACCAGGGCAAAACCTCTTCATTCACCGACCAGGAAGGGGCGCGGTAACCCACGACTTTTTCGCTGGTAATCTGTTCGAGACGATCGCAGGATTGGAGCAGGTCTTTGCGAAATTCACCGGGTGTCATCGTGTAAACCAATTTGTGGGCAAGGCTGTGTGAGGCAATCTCATGACCCTGATCGTGGATTTTGCGGATGATGTGTGGCTTTTTGGCGGCAATTTCTCCCAAAATAAAACAGGTCGATTTTACAGAATTTTCATCACAAATCTCCAAAAGCCGATCCACATTTTTTTCGAGATGGTTGGTGTCGTCAGAAAATTGGCTCAGATCGACCGAATCGAAATTGGCAGCGTACCATTCTTCGATATCAAAAGTTATAAAATTCTTGATTTCAGTTGATTTGGGAGATTTCGTGTTCATGATAAACTAATTTTTGACCACGAAAAATACTCCGGCAATAATCAGCAATACACCAAAAACACGGTACAAGCTGATTTGCTCACCAAAAATGAAGTACCCGGCAAGCAACGAATAAATAAATGCCACGCTGGTTATCGGGATAATCAGGCTGATGTCGAATTTCGAGATGAGCCACATGAAAAAACCTGTGGCAATGGCATAAACCACAAAGCCTGAAAAAACCCAGCCATTAAAAAGTATCCTGAATAAATTTCCGATGATGCTTTGCTCGGGAAGGTAAAATCCACCTGCTTTCTGGATGCCTATTTTCCAGAGTACCTGCCCTGAGGTGATGAGCAAAGTGGTTGAAATTGCCAGTAATACTGTTTTTATCATTTGTTGTTTTTTGGAACCGAGTTAATATCAATATTAATGGCGGCAATGATAAATTGCGTGCCCAAAATGAGTGGCAAAACCGAAAGCATGATGGTTCCCGTGGGCGTTGCCACATGATGCACGGTGTTTTCGATCCATTTTACAATTCCGTAAATGGCGCCCCAAAGCAACATTGGGCCACCCACGAGCACGTAAATCGAAGCCATGTTAAAATCGTAAATCAGGTATTTGAGAATAAACCTTTTGGTAAGACCTTTCATTAATAAATACGGGAACCTGGTCATTGTATTCCGGATGCTGAGCGAGCTTTTTTCGTTGCCGTAACGGGCAGGAATCGGCACATCTTTTATAACTGTGTTATGAATATTCAGGCTGATGAGCATGTCGGTTTCAAAAAAGTAGCGCTTAGCGATTTTATCCAGGTTCAGTTTTTCCAAAGCCGATTTGCTGATGGCGGTGTAGCCATTTGTAGGATCCATGATATTCCAGTAACCCGAACAGGCTTTAACGGTAAACGAAAGTGCGCTGTTTCCCATGAGCCGTAGGGTTGGCATCGAGCGCAGGGCTTTGAAATCGACGAAACGATTGCCTTTTGCGTAGCCGGCGATACCTTCGATAAGCGGATTTACTAGACTGGCAAGGTAAGCCGGGTCCATCTGGTCGTCGCTATCCATTTTACAGGTGATGTCGCACCCGAGTTCCAGCGATTTTTTGTAACCGGTAATTACCGCGCCTCCTACACCCTGATTTACCTCGTGGCGAATGACAATAATTTTATCATTGCCTGATGATATTTTGTGGGCAATATCGCCGGATTGCCTGGGGCAGGCATCATCAACAACGATAATATGGTCAATCCAGCCAGGTAAAGCGCCTATTACATCTGCAAGATGATTTTCGGCTTTGAAAGTAGGAATGACCACTGCTATTTTGTTGTCTTTATACATTATTCAGAAGTTTTTCGATCGTCAAAATTAGTTTTAATGCTTAAAACGATGAGATTCATTTTTTCGGATATGCTTAATCAAAATTGTCGGTTTGATTTACTCGGCTTTTGGTTTCTCGGCATACCTGTAAATTCCTTTTCGGGCTAATTCATAATCCGGCTCCCTGATCAGCTGATCAAATTTTTCGGATGGCCTGATGCGCCAGAAAGAATCCAGGTAAGCCTCTTTGGTCATTGACATCCAATGAATGGCTCTATAATGATACTGAACATGATGAAAAGTACTCTGCAAAGCAACCAGCATAAAAATGGACAAAAGTAAAATCCGTGCAACTTTTCGCTGACGAAAAATCCAGCTTAAAAATACTGCCATTGGAATGGCAAAAATCCCATAAAAATCAATATAGGCGCGCAATCCAAAGCTCCCGCCATACCACCAGTCCCACCATGACGAAGTTACATAAACGGCAAAAACCGTAAAAATGGTAACCGGCAAAAAGAACCCCCGATATTTTTTCCATAAAAACCAGATTCCGATTATGGCAAAAATCATCACCGGCGTGTAGAGCAACCAACCTTTTCGCCACGAAAAAAGTGTTCCTATGATTTGAGGATTTCCAAAGAAAAAGCCCTGATCGTCGGGATAGGAGTAATAAAAATATTGACCAGTCTGCATTTTCCAATACAGCATTTGCGGGATCCAAACCAGGACAAAAGCTACAACCATCAAAACTATCAACTTCCAATTTTTAAAAAATAGCTGGAATCTCAACTTCATTTCAGCAAAATATTTGACATTCCAGAAAATGAAAAGCAGTAAAACCAAAATATTTGTTGGCCTTACCAGCACAATTAAACCTGTGAGAAGCCCTAAAACCAATGTTTTTGAAATGGTGATTTTTTCATGCCAGCGATCGGTCAGGAAAAGAAATACCGAAATAAGCGAAAAACTATAAACGTGCGACATGGGCGATTCGACCACCGTGTACCACAACATATTTGTGGTAAGCGGAATCACCACAATTACAATGGCTGTGACCCATTCGTCAAAGTATTTGATCAATAATTTCCTGAGAAAGAATAAACCAACGGCCAGATAAAACAGCGAACTCAGCATGAGGCCATAGCGATAGGGCAGGCTGTAACCCGTTGCCGGAAAATCAAAAACACCGGCTGCTGCATGTGAGGCAATAAAAAACGGGAAATATAAAAATGCCATGCCTGAGCTCGAGGTAATCACATTTTTTCCTTCGGGAGTAACCTTTGGCCAAAGGATAAACTGATCACCGATTTTCCCCTCATGAAGTGTTTTCAGTTCGGGGTCGTTGTAAATAAAAAGGGCAGGCAAATAGGCGTAATAGGCACAAACATCATTAATAATCACCCTGGTATTGCTGCGCCATAATCCAAGATTATTATCAATGGCAAACACCAGCAGGATTACAATGAACAAGGCAATTTTGGATATGCTGAATCTCCTCATGTTTTGACGTTTTGTGCCTGATGAAATTTTACGGGCAAAGGTAAGATTATTCCTCAAGTGCCG
>CAYOWJ010000049.1:2209-3476 GCA_964407625.1 uncultured Lentimicrobiaceae bacterium | reverse complement strand
GTTGAAGGTCGTAAACGACCTGCCATAAAAGGCATCCCGTCTATTTTAACCCAGGGCTGAAGCCCTGGGCTATGGATTTTTCTTCGAGACAAACTTTAATTTCTTTTCATAACCTGACGGCAATAGCGTTTACGCCCTTTTTCCATCGGGCGATTCCTGCAAAATGGATTTTCCGGTTTAAGAATTTCGTTTAGTTTTGCGATCAATAAAAAACCTGATAATATGAATGATTATAGATTTGAGTTACTGGATTTAACCAACAAAGGAATCGATGATATTGCAAACCTGCTCACCCTGGTTTTTGGTGAAACGACCGGGTTTACACCAGCTTTTGTTAACTGGGAGTACAATCAAAACCCCGTAGGTAAAGCTGTTGGTTTTAATGCTTTTTCGGGAGATACGCTTGCCGCACATTATGTAACGCAACCCTTAGTTGCCACGTTTGGCGGCAAAAAGGTAAAAGGTTTGCTTTCGCTGAATACAGCCACCCATCCCGATCATCGCGGGAAAAAGCTGTTCACCATCCTGGCCGATAAAACCTATGAATATGCCCTCGGGCAGGGTTATCAATTTGTAATTGGCGTTGCCAACGCAAACAGCACTCCGGGTTTTTTGAAAAATCTGAAATTTAAATTGATCATGCCGCTGTCGGTGAAAATCGGGGTCGGGAAACTTCCTGTTAATCTCCAAAAAAGCCAGGGTTATGAGCGATTTTGGGATAAGGAAATGCTCGAATGGAGGCTGAACAATCCCAAGCTTAACTATGAAATCAGGCGGCAAAAAGATCATTTTGTGGTTCTGGCACCGACCGGAAATTACGGCATCAAAGCAATCATCGGGTATTTCCCGGATTCGCTATTTTCAGATAAAATAAAAGCCTTAAATAAATCCTCCTTTACAGCAAATCCAGCTAAAATCTGGATGGGCGTTGATGAAGGCTTAAACTGGAAAAACACACTCTACTTCAACTTTCCCGACCGGTACAAACCGTCGCCTTTAAATTTAATTTTCAGAGACCTTTCCGAAAGCGGATTGTCGCTGGATGCCACGAGTTTAAAATTTATGAGTCTGGATTTTGACGCTTATTAGCGCAAAGAGCAAAGTGCAGAGCGCAGAGGGAAAAAGGAAAAGGGCATTGCCTGAATCTGTTGGTAATTGAAATTTGATATTTGATTATTAGAATCTACAAAAGTGCCAATTGTGGTTAATAAAAACCGCCATCTGTCACCTGCTGACTGGCGACTGTTGACTGCAAACTGGCAACTGG
>CAYOWJ010000049.1:0-2109 GCA_964407625.1 uncultured Lentimicrobiaceae bacterium | reverse complement strand
GGCAACCGCCTACTTCTTCTCATCCTCGTATTTATAAATTCCTTTCCGGGCTAATTCATAGTCAGGATCTCTGATCAGGTCTTTGAATTTCTCGGATGGTGTTACGCGCCAGAACGAATCGAAAAAAGATTCTTTGGTCATGCTTGTCCAGTGACAGGCACCGTAATGATACTGGAAATAATGGAAGGTGCTGCGTGCCGTTATCAAAATAAATAAGGTAAAAATGGCCAGTTTGTAGGAAAGTTTTTTAATAGCGAACGCCCAGGTTAAAAACGCCGCCATCGGGATCGCCATAACGCCATAAAGATCAATGTACGGGCGGATTCCAAAGCCACCGCCGTACCACCAGTCCCACCACGAAGATGTTATGTAAATAATTACGACAACAAAAAGCAGAACCGGTACAAAAAACTTACGGTTTAGTTTCCAGAGCAGCGGAATTCCGGCCAGTGCAAAAATCATGACCGGAGTATAAAGTACCCAGCCTTTCCGCCATGAAAACAGGTTGTTCCAGATTTGTGGGTTTGAAAAAAAGAATCCCTGGTCATCAGGATAGGAGTAGTACAAGTATTGACCGGTCTGCAATTTCCAATACATAAATTGCGGGATCCAGAATACAAAAAACGCAACAATCATCACGAGCACATGATTCCACTTTTTAAGGAAAAACAGGAACCTTTCGATGAATTCCTTCCACGACTTGACATTCCAAAGGAAAAACAACAGCAAAATCAGGATATTGGTGGGTCGTATCAAAGCTATTAAACCGGCCAGCATTCCGATCAGAAAAGTATTTCTAAAAGTTGGTCGATCAAACCACTTATCGAAAAGATAAACGAAAACGGTAATCAGCGCAAAGCTGAAAACATGCGACATGCCCGATTCGACGGCGATGTACCAAAGCATGTTGGTTGTGAGCGGTAGAATTATCAAAACAATGGCTGTTACAAAATCGGAAAAATACTTCAAAAGCAATTTTCGAAGATAATACAGTCCGAGTGCAAGGAAAAAGACATTGGCAAAAATTATCGCAAAACGGTAAGGTGGCGAATAGCCTGTAACTGCTGCGCCGGTGAGGTGAGCGTAAACGTGTGAGACCAAAAAAAACGGAAAATACAGGTACGACATTCCCATGCTTGCTGTGATCACTTTTTTGCCTTCAGGAGTTGTCTTTGGCCAGGTAACTAACTGATCGCCAACGCTTGCTCCATCGTGCAGATAGCCAAGTGTGAGGTCGTTATAGATAAAAACAGATGGCAGATAGGCATAATAAGCGTTAACATCCTGAGCAATAACATTGGTGGTTGTGTTCCAGAGATTGAGTTTGTAATCGAACCTGACAATAATCAATAAAACAAGAATTATAGCAATTCGCGAAAAGCCAATACGTTCGATTAGTCCCCTTGTTTTTTTAAAGAATTGATGAAGTTTTCCGGTTATCCCGAATTTCTTAAAAGTCATAGTTTAAACTTGTTGGTACATTTTCGATTTAAGTAATCCTATCCTGTTAAAGAAATGAATAAAAGAAGTCTTGAGTACCCCAAAGGCGTAAATGGTGCTGTTTTTCAGGTTTATTGATGAGGCCTCCGGGAAATACTTTGTAGGGCAGGTGATTTCGGCAATGTTAAAACCTGCATAAAATATCTGCGAAAGCATCTGGTTGTCGAAAACAAAATTATCCGAATTGATCTGGTAATTGATTTTTAGGAGCACTTCACGCGAAAAAGCCCTGTAACCAGTGTGATATTCGGAGAGTTTCTGACCGATCAGAATATTCTGAATCAAAGTAAGGAAGCGGTTTGAAACGTATTTTATCATCGGCATTCCACCACGAAGGGCGCTATTTCCCAGAATCCTCGAACCAAGTACCACAGGATAAACACCGTTGGCGATCAGATAAGCCATCGAATGGATAAGTTTGGGCGTGTACTGATAATCGGGGTGAAGCATAATTACGATATCTCCTCCAAGAGCAACAGCTTTGTCGTAACAGGTTTTTTGATTCCCGCCGTAGCCTTTGTTATTATCATGTTTAATAATATGCCTGATCCCGATTTGCCTGCCAACTTCGATGGTATTATCGCGGCTGTTATCGTCAACCAGAACAAC
>CAYOWJ010000048.1:14152-17483 GCA_964407625.1 uncultured Lentimicrobiaceae bacterium | reverse complement strand
TTCACCGGAGGTTATTGAAATTTAGGCCTTTCAGGCCAAAAAACCGCTTTTTTGATTTTTTTCATTTTCATATTACAAAGATTATGTTTTCGACTCATACATTTTTCTTTAGGTACAAAATCGGATACTCGTAAAAATTTACTTTACTTCGCAGGAAAATCAATTGAACGGCAAAACTGGTTTATGATAAAATTTCGGAAGTTCGGCGTAAAACACATTCTGGCGGGCGTTTCGCTTTTGCTGATTATTATTTTTACCATTGCCTTCTTTTCAAATAACATACTTCGGTTTTTGTTTAAAGAGAAAATCCGGGCACACAAAGTCAATAATCTTGAATTGCTCAACAAAGCAAACCGCTTGTTTTCCGGAGTTGAACTTGATGTGGTATTTTACAGCAACAACAACAGTTTCGACGTAAATCATCCTCCTGAAACTTCATCAGGGCTGACTTTAAACGAATATTTTCAATCTCAAAAAGCGTTTCCTGATTTCAAATACTGGCTCGACTTTAAAAACCTCGACGAAACCAACGAAACGCAATCTGCCGGTTGTCTGGATTCGCTCACAAAAATATCCGGCATCAGCAACAGCAAAATTATCGTCGAATCGATCAGGTCACAATCGTTAAAATACTTTCAGAATAAAGGGTTTCTAACCTCCTACTACCTGCAGTCCGAACTTCATAAACTTACCGAAGACAGTGTAAAATCTATTTGTAAAAAGGTAACCGAAAACCTGATTTTATACCAAAACAGCTATATTTCCGCTGGATTTGCCGATTACCCCATTTTGAAAAAATATTTCCCTGAAACGAAAAAACTCATCTGGTTTACAACTTATGGTTCGATGAATCGAATTTCAGCGCGGATTTTGCTGTTTCAAATTTTGATGGATGAAAATGTTGATGTTTTACTCATCCCGTTTTCGTGATGGCAACCAACGAGACAACGAAAACAAAAAAACCGGACAACACAAATCTGATATGACAAAGCCCGATGCAGTATTGAAAGTTTTAAAGGAAATTTATCCTCCGTATTTGGTTTTACTGGTTTTAATGCCAATCATCACCGGCTTTTTAATTGATTGGAAATTGATGGATGGCAGGCAAATGATCATTGTTTTAGCCTGGATTCCTCTTTTTACAAGTCCAAATATCTATTTCCGGAAAAAGATCATTTACCAGCTTACCACCCTTTTGTTTTTTTTGATCGGGTTCATCGAAATCAGTCACTGGATCATACTTAAAGGCCCGATAACATTGACGAGCCTGTTGGTTATCTCAAACACAAACCTGGAGGAAGCCATCGGGTTTTTCGATCTCAAAGCTTCGGCCCAATTGTTTATGCTGATCCCCTACTTCCTTTTGTTTATCTATTCCCTGCGCCATACTCCCAAATTTGAACCGTCCACAATCCGGATTTTTGTAATTGGTGCAGTTTTGCTGGTTGCCGGTGTTTTCATTCTCGAAAATGCCCTCAACGGAAGGCTTGTCCGGAAAGGCGCTCCTCAAATTATTAAAGTTACTTTTTCATTTTTCGAACAAAGAAATCTATACAAGGAAGCCATGCAGGAAATCGCTCCCCGCAAGGTTGACGCAAATCCAACTTTTTCTGATCCCAAACAAACCTTTGTTTTAATTTTGGGAGAATCATGCAACCGGAATCACATGTCGCTGTATGGTTACTCGCGAAAAACCAATCCAAAACTGGCATCACGGAACGACATCATTATTTACGACGATGTGGTTTCGCCCTATTCAAATACCTTAAATTCGGTGTTAACGATGCTTTCGAATTCAAATCTGGAGCAAAAAATCAGTTTCGAAAATTGCATCGACCTGATTGATGTTTTTCATTCGGCAGGATTTAAAACCTACTGGATTTCAAATCAGTCACCCATCGGAATCTGGGATAACCTGGTGACGGTTCTGGCTAAGAAATCAGATGATTTTACTTTCGTAAATACCACGAGCAACTCATCTTTCGAGGCCATTCTGACCACTTCTTATGATTCGAAATTGTTTAAGCCATTTTCGGCTGCATTAAAAGAGGATGTCAGTAAAAAATTCATTGTTTTGCATTTGATGGGAAGTCATTCTTCCTATTCAAAAAGATATCCGGCTGATTTTGATGTTTTCGATGGCTCCGGCAATAAAGAAAAAACAATTGCTGAATACGACAATTCGGTTCTTTACAACGACTTTATCGTTGATAGCCTTTTAAACCTGGTGATTGCCAACGTTTCACCTCAGAATAATACGGTTGCTTCGGCAATTTATCTTGCCGATCATGGCGAAAATGTTTATGATGAGCTGGATAAAGTTGGCCACGACTACGCCGGGGACCTGCCGAAATCAAATGTTGAAGTTCCGTTTATCCTCTGGCTTTCGCCGGATTATCAAAAATTAAATGCGCCGAAGGTTCAAGTAATCAAATCAAATTTTAATAAGCCTTTTATTTCAGATGATTTGTTTCATTCAATTTTGGATTTAAACGGCATAAAAAGCCCGCTGTTAGAGGAAAAGAGAAGCATTTTTAATGAAAATTTTAATGCTTTGCGCCAACGGATTCTGGAAGATGGTAAAGACTATGACCAAAAATAAACCTCGTAAAAGCCGGGGATTGTCCAAACAAATTTAACCAGCATCGCTCCAAATAATTTATCATCTGAAAATCTTTTTACAAAACCGCCCCTATTTTAACTTTTTTACATCAGCCTAATATTTACTTTTGCGTCATTATTCAAAATAATAAATGAACATGAAAAAACTGTACTTCCTTTCACTCATCATAATGATGATGATGATCTGGATGCCAGCCCGCAGCCAGAACTACCAAAACCTCACCCCCGACGATTTCGCAAAACACCCTTACTGGGTGCAGATGATGCAAGACGAAACCGTTAACTTTTACGATGTTCAGAAAGCATTTAACCTGTACTGGCAAAACCGCGAAATAACCAAAGGCAGCGGTTGGAAACCATACAAAAGATGGGAGTACATGTTGAGCAGCCGTATTTCGCCGGATGGCACCCGGCCTGCAAATGACAACGACTGGAACGAATATTTTAATTATCTCGAAAAGTATCCTGATCAGAAATCAGAAAATGGTAACTGGATAAATTTAGGCCCCTATTCGATTCCTTCAGGCAAGGGATACAAAGGCCTGGGGCGGATAAATGCCATCGGATTTCATCCTACCGATCCGCAAACAATTTTTATCGGTGCTCCGGCTGGCGGACTTTGGATAAGCCACAACGGTGGCAGCACCTGGAGCAGCGAAACCGACGTTTTACCAACACTTGGTGTTTCATCAATCGTTGTTGATTACAC
>CAYOWJ010000048.1:10763-14052 GCA_964407625.1 uncultured Lentimicrobiaceae bacterium | reverse complement strand
CTCGACATTGCTGTTAACCCGAACGATGAAAATATGATTTTTGCCGGTGGTGTAAACTGCTTCCGATCGGTTGATGGTGGCGTTACCTGGCAAATAAGCTCGCATTGGTGGGGCGATTGCAGCGTTCCATCGGTTCATGCCGACCTCCATGTTTTAGAGTATAACCCGGTTGATGGAAAACTTTATGCCGGCAACGACGGTGGTATCTACTGGACAGCAAATAATGGAACCAACTGGAGCGAAATCTCCAATGGACTTGCCATTGGACAAGTTTACAAACTGGGACAAAGCGCCACGATCAAAGACAAAGTAATTAATGGTTATCAGGATAACGGAACTTCAACCTTCACTGGCGGCACGAGCTGGGTAAATAATTTGGGTGGCGATGGAATGGAATGTGCCGTTGATCATCAGGACGCAAAATACAGCTATGGAACTTTGTATTATGGCGATATTTTCAGGATGGCCAATAATACGGGTGGATTTAAAATCGCAGGTGTCAATACTTTTGGTATTGATGAAAGCGGCGGTTGGGTTACACCTTTCATTTTACACGAAACAAATGCAACAACCATGTTTGTCGGGTTTAAAAATGTTTGGAGAGGAAAAAACATCACAAGCAATAATCCTTCCTGGGTAAAAATTTCGGCCAATCTTGGAAATGTAAACAGCACGGATATGCGTGTTTTAGAGCAGTCGCCTGCAAATGTAAATATTTTATATGCTGCCAGGGAAGACAAGAAATTATTCAGAACAGAACAATGCAACTCTCAATCAACATCATGGACCGACCTTTCGGCGAATCTTCCCGAAAACTCATCCATCAACGACCTTGAAGCGCATCCTTTTGATGAAAATATTGTTTACATGGCCCAGGGAACAAATATTTATAAATCGGTTGATAAGGGATTCTCATGGGTGAAGATCACCGGCAATCTACCCAATGTCACAAAAACAAGCATTGCCTTTTACAAAAACAGTCAGGAAGGGCTTTATGTGTCGTCTGATGTTGGAATTTTTTATAAAGATGCGTTTTTAAGTGACTGGATTATTTTTGGCAATGGATTTCCTGCCAGTGCCAGGGTTACTGAAGTCGAAATTTATTATGACACACTTAACCCTCAAAATGATGCCATCCGTGCATCAACTTATGGCCGGGGGCTTTGGAGTTCCGACATGTATCACTCCACCCCTGCCGCTGATTTCTCGGCAGATAATACAATCGTTCCAACCATTTGCCCGGTTACTTTTACTGACAATTCTCCCGGTGTTCCAACATCCTGGCTATGGACCTTCGAAGGCGGAAATCCGGCAACAAGTAATCAACCGGGACCTATCGAAGTGGTTTATGAAAATGCAGGAGTTTTTGATGTAACATTAACCATCTCCAACGAAATGGGCAGCGATACAAAATATTATAATGATATGATTACCGCGAGTGATCAGCTTGTTCCGGAGGTTTCGTTTGTGGTTGACCAAAAAGTTGTCTGTTCAGGATCGGTAATAAATTTTACCGACCAGAGCAAATTTTGCCCAAATTCCTGGAACTGGTCTTTCATTCCTGAGGACGTTGTTTTTCTGGACGGAACAACCGAAGACAGTCAAAATCCGGTTGTTATGTTTCCAGGTAATTCCGCTTACAGCGTATCGCTGACTGTTTTTAATTCAAATGGCTCATCAACCCTCACCGAAGAAAATTATATTATTTCGGGAGGACTCCAACTTCCTTTTACCGAAGGGTTCGAAACCGATAGTTTTGATACAAAAGACTGGAAATTTGAAAATCCCGATGGATTGAAAACCTGGGAAATTACAACTCCTGTTTTTACGCCCGATGGCGAAAAAACTGCTTTTATGAATTTCCACGATTATTATAAATATGGCGAACGCGACCGGTTGATAAGCCCACCACTCAATCTTGAAGGCGAAACCAATGCAATCCTGACTTTCAGGTACGCTTACGCCCAGCGATTTAATCAAAAAGATTCTTTAGTAGTTTATATTTCAGATGATTGCGGCGAAAACTGGACACGTATTTATGCCAATGGCCCCGACGGGAACGGGATTTTTGAAACTGCGCTCCCTACCTCTGCCTATTTCGATCCGGCTAATTCGGCCGATTGGTGTGGCGAAGGTTATGGTGCCGAGTGTGTAACTTTACCCATCAGTTTCTCCAAAGCAAACTGCCAGCTTATGTTTGAAGGGTTCAATAAATTTGGCAATAACCTTTATCTTGACGAAATTGCTGTCGCAACCACCACAAAAATTTCAGCTATTTCGCAAAAAAATGAAAATGTTGAAATTTTTCCAAATCCTTCATCAGGAAATTTCATCATCACCTTTAATCAACCAACTGATAATCTGAAAGTAATAGTAAAGAATGTTCAGGGAAAAACACTTCTGACCAGAAGTTTAATCCACTGCAACAAAAACCATTCGGAAGTTTTTGATATTACACCCTTTCCGGATGGACCTTACATCATTCAGATTTTAAGCAATGATTTTATGACTAACGAAATTATTATCAAGCAGTAAACCTTTTAGGTGAGCCAGCGAAATCCTATAATGCACCAAATTTTCAATCTGTGAATAAGTTTTAATAAATTTTAATATACTCAGGATCTCAGCATGAATTCAAATTTAAGTATTTGTTTTTGTGTGAATTATTAACTTTATGAGATGGAACAGGGTTTTAAAACAATCTGATCAGATATGATTTAGCTGATCAAAGAAAAGTATCATTTGTATTTTTTATTTGATAAAATGAATTAATTGTTTAATATTGCATTTGGTTTTTTTCGATAAATTTTTCGCATTAGCATATAACAAAATATTACATAACATATTGAAAATAAACAATTAACTAAATCTGAAATAATATGAAAACTATTTCCAAATTTTTATTTTTTAGCATGTTGATGTTTTTTACATCAGCAATTTTTGCACAACAAGGGCTTGTTAATCAAACAGGCAACACCAAACCCGACAAGCTTGAGATGCTTAAAGCCCTTCATGGACCAACTGTTTATGTTGCAGAGCAGACAGAAGGATCAGGCCGTGCCGTTGGTGATAATTGCGCCAACCCAATCCTCATCGGAAGTTTGCCTTACGCAAACACAAACACCACAACCGGCAGAGGCAACACTTACAGCAATACCTGTCTGAATGATTTTGATGGTGGTGAAGATATTATTTATGAACTCACCCTGGCAGTGCAGACAAACATTGTTGTTGAGCTGGATCCAAACGGGACACTCCATACTGGAATTGCAATTTCTGATGGCTGCCC
>CAYOWJ010000048.1:0-10663 GCA_964407625.1 uncultured Lentimicrobiaceae bacterium | reverse complement strand
AATACAGATAATGCTACGGATGATGTTTATGGAGTTGATGGTGCAAATATCTGGTACAATTACACTGCAGGATTTACAGGAGATGCTGTAATCAGCCTGTGCGGAAGTAGCTATGATACGCAAATTGCAGTATGGGATGGAATTTCTTGTCCTCCTACAGTTTTGCTTGCTTCAGGCGATGATGAATGTGATAGTGACGTACAGTCAGAAGTGGTTATTTCGGTTGTTTCAGGAAACCAGTACAAAATTGAAATCGGTGGGTTTGATAGTAATTCCGGAGATGGTTTACTTTCCATTTACGAACAAGCTCCCTGTATTCTAACTTGTCCGGGTGGATCAATTCCGGAAAATGAGATATGTGGCTCAGACGTAAACGGTGGCTGTAATATGGCAGTTCCTGCATTCAAGACCGTTGTAAACGGTAATGTTGTTTGTGGAAATCTTTGGAGTGAATTGGGTACTCGCGATACCGACTGGTATAAAATCGTACTTACCAAACCCAGTAATCTTAAAATGACTTTGACCAGCGAAGCAAAAACAGTTTTTGGGCTGGTTGGACAAGTCGAATTAGGTGTTGCGGGTTGCGACAATACTACAGGTGCCTTAAGTGTATTCCAAAATGCTTATCCATGTCAGGAAGATTCAGTTAAAGTAATCTTTCTACCTAAAGGTACTTACTACCTGTTTGTTGGTTTAACTGACTATTTCAATTATGAATGTCCGGGAGTTGATTATATTGCAAAATTTGCTGTTGAGCAGGTTCCCAGCGGAACGCTCACCGGAATAATTAAAGATGCCGCAACTTTTGCTCCAATACAAGGTGTTAAAGTTACTGCCGGCGACTATTTTGGATACACCAATGCAGGCGGTATTTATAACATTTCTGTTCCGGTTGGAACCTATGATGTGGATGCTTATGGCTATCCGGTAGGTTATTCCTCAGATTCCTATCCTAACGCAATAATAACTGCAAACGCAATTACTACTGTTGATTTTTTACTTGATGAACTTGGAGCACCAACTTTGCTTACTGCTGTAGCTGGCATCGAAGAAGTCACCTTGACATGGTCACCTGCTCCGACAAAAAATGTCAGAGTTCTTATGGGTGATATTGCTACATCAGATCTTTACACACCATCAAGTAGCGTTACTTTAGATTTTGTTATGACGATATGGTCACCAGACTTTGAATGGGCTGATTATTGTGAAATGACATTCCCAGCCGGTTTTACTCCAGTTTCTGCTACACCTGTTAACGGCATCACAGCAACCATTACTGGTAACACGGTTTCGTACGATGGAATATTTTATGATTCCAATGCTCCTGAAGAAATAACCTTTTCGGTAACCATGAATACTGGTGCGATTTCAGGACCTCAATACATCAATTATTTTGTTGACGAATATGAATACGGACAGGGTGCATACTCTTTCGATGGTGTTATAGTCGTTTATCAGAATGGTGGTTCTTATGTTCCTGTTTATAAAATCTATCGACAGAAAGGAAGAGAATACATTTACATTACATCAATTATTAACCAGACAACCTATGTTGATGGTGTAATTCCTGGCGGTGAAGAATGGTGTTATCAGGTTACTCAAATTTTTGAAGACCTCAGCGAATCTGCACCATCAAATATTCTTTGTGCTACTCCACTTATCCTTCCGGGATCAACATGCGAAAGCCCATTTATTTATGGACCGGTAAATAATCCTGCAATGACTGGTACTTTAATCCGTGATACAGATGCCCGTTGGTATGAATTTACGGTTCCTTACACCATGGATGTTGCTATTTCTCTTTGCAATTCAGATTTTGATACAGAACTTGCCCTCTATGCTGCCTGCGATGACTTTACCGGTACCTTGCCAACCGGTGCTTTATCCTATAATGGCGATAACATTAACTGGTGTGGAAGTAATCGTTCGCAAATAGAATATCAGATGCTCCCCGGTGGCACCTATTACGCTGTAGTATATGGCCATAATGGTGAATTTGGCGATTATGAAATTCATATCGAACAGATTCAGATTCTTCAGATTCGCAATGGCTGGAGTGGTATTTCAACTTACATGAATCCATCAGGAAGTGCCAACATTGCTAATGTTCTCGAAAACACTACTGATAGTTTAACTATTGTTGTTGCTCAGAATCCTTATGGTATTTACTGGCCATCACAAAACACCAACAGCATTGGTAATATTTCTCCTGAAAAAGGTTACAAAGCCAAAATCAAATCAAATTCGCTGTACAAACGTACCGACTTAATTTATGGATCTGAGATCGTAAATAAATCAGTAAACATTCCAAAAGGAGTAAGTTACTTCCCGGTTAAGGTTACTGGCTTAACAGATGCTAATCACTTAGTTACTGCCCTGGGTTCAAACCTGATGCTTTTATTCGACATGAATACTAATCAGATAATCTGGCCAGCCGGTGGAATCCTTCCTGGTAACCCGGGATCATTCCTGTATCTTACCCCAGGCTTCTCTTACATGATTAATATGACAAATGCTTTTACTTACACCTATCCAATGCCTGCATTAGGACCAGTTTATGTAAATCCTGAACAACCTGTTCGTGGCAATAAAACAAACTGGAATGATGTAATTAATACAGGATTAACCCACTTTATTTCAATCACCGAAAATGCTCAGAAAGAATTCCAGTCAGGAGATGTTGTTGGTGTATTTACCAGTAACGGCACTTGTGTTGGTACCAGTGATTTTTCGGGTGGAAATAATTTATTCCTTGCTGCAAATGGCGATGATGAATTTACTACAGCTACCGACGGCCTCGTTGCTGGCGAAGAGATGTCATTTAAACTTTACAGATCAGACCGTTCAGTATATGAGTTGAAACCTGCTTACAGCACCCAAATGCCTAACAGTGATGGTTTATTTGCTGCCGAAGGGATGTCGCTGATTACTGATTTCAAATTAAGTGCTACCTCAATTTCCGAAAATGAGCTTTCATCATTAAATGTCTATCCTAACCCATCAACCGGTGTTTTCAACATAAACGGCCTTAGCAGCAATGTTAAGATGACGGTAAGCAACGCCCAGGGTCAGGAACTTTACAGTAAACTCGTTACTGGAAATACACAACTTGATCTTACTTCACAACCTAAAGGAATTTATTTTATTAAATTCATGAATGACTCTTCATTAAGAGTTGAAAAGGTTGTTATTAAATAATTTTTGATTTCAAAATCAATAAAACCTGCCCCATTTTTAAGGGCAGGTTTTTTTTATTTTATCCATTAAAGAAACTAACCTCATGAACTGGTTCTACGTTTCGGAAATAACATCCGGATTTACCGAATTTGATGCAGAAGAATCGAAGCACTGTATTCGCGTACTCAGGCTGAAATCAGGTGATATTGTTGAGTTAACTGATGGTTTGGGATCACTTTATCATGGAGAAATTATTGATGATAATCCAAAAAAATGCATCGTAAAAATCGGAAATCCAACTAAAACAGGTGAAAAAAGAGATTTCCATCTTCACGTTGCCGTCGCTCCAACAAAAAATATTTCGAGGTATGAATGGTTTATCGAAAAAGCCACCGAAATTGGAATTGACGAAATAACGCCTCTCGAATGTGACCATTCAGAGAGAATCAGGCTTAAACCCGATCGTTTCCAAAAGATTATGGTTGCCGCTCTAAAGCAATCCCAGCAAACCTGGCTTCCAAAATATAACCCTACATCCAAATTTCCGGCATTGGTGAATTCCAGTCAAACGGGGCAAAAATTCATTGCCTATGTTGATCAAAATCATGACCTTACTCTAAAATCGGCCTATATTCCCGGCAAGGATGCATTAATCCTGATCGGGCCGGAAGGTGATTTCAGCCGGGAGGAAATACATCTGGCAATTTCGGCCGGTTTTATTCCAATAAGTTTGGGCAAAAACCGTTTAAGAACTGAAACTGCTGCACTGGTTGCAGTACACACGATCAACCTCATTAATCAAAAATAAATCCTCGAACAATGAAGAACTTTTTTCTTTTAATGTTGACATTTTTGTTGTTTTTTTCCGGAACGCCGCCAACAGGCAGTGTTCAGATTGCGCTCCTTAAATATAGCGGTGGTGGGGATTGGTATGCAAATCCTACTTCGTTGCCAAACCTGATCACTTTCTGCAATAAAAATCTTAATACCTCAATAAATCCTGATCCTGTAACTATTGAAGCTGGTAGCCAGGAAATTTTCGATTTCCCGTTTGTTCACATGACAGGTCATGGCAATGTGATTTTTTCGTCACAGGAAACCAAAAACCTCCGTGATTACCTGATTGCCGGCGGCTTTTTGCATATTGATGATAACTATGGAATGGATAAATTTATCCGTCCTCAAATGAAAAAAGTTTTTCCTGAACTGGATTTTATCGAATTGCCATTTGATCATCCGATTTATCATCAGAAATTTGATTTTAAGAGTGGCCCTCCTAAAGTACATGAACACGATGGAAAAGTGCCTCAGGGTTTTGGGCTGATTTATGAAGGGCGACTGATTGTTTATTACACCTACGAAGTTGACCTCGGCGATGGTTGGGAAGATTGGGATGTTCACAAAGATTCGGACGAAACCCGGACAAAAGCCCTCAAAATGGGGGCTAATATGCTTCAGTATATTTTCACAAATTAATAAGTTGCTGATGCCAAAAGCATCCTGAAAAATGGAACATCAGATTATCCGATCGGTTCATGAAAAAGATGCAGGTGCAATTTGTTCCATCTATAACTATTACATTTCGAACACTTATTTTACTTTTGAAGAGGATATTTTGAGCAAACATATCATCAAGGAACGCATCTGGCAGGTCACGAAACATTTCCCCTGGTTTGTATGCGAAATCGACGGTAAGATTGTTGGTTACGCTTATGCAACCTCCTGGAAAGCAAGAAGTGCCTATCGGTTTACGGCTGAAAGCACCGTTTATTTAAAGCATGATTTTGTTGGAAAAGGTGTGGGTACACAGCTTTATCAAAATCTGATTGAGCAGCTAAGAAAATCCGGATTTCATTGTATCCTGGCTACGATCTCTTTACCAAATGATGCGAGCATTGGTTTTCATCGCAAATTTGGATTCAAGGAAACAGGGACAATCCGGGAAGTTGGTTTCAAATTTAACCGGCGGATTGATGTCGGAATTTACCAACTCATCCTTTCCTGAAAAAAAGTATTTGGTCATCATTCCTTTCAAGTCAACCTTTCGGATTAACGGCAGTTATCAGGTAAATGCTTGCACCTGATCCGAATGAAGATTTATTGAAACCCCCGTCAACAATGACAGGTGGTTTAACTTTTGGTCAGACTCTTCAAATTCGCAATCTGCTCTTCCAAAACCTTGATTTTATTTTCAGCATCGGCTTGCTTTTTCCGCTCCAAATCAACCACCGCAACCGGTGCTCCGCTTACGAAACGCTCGTTTTCAAGCTTTTTAACCACCGAATTCAGGAAGTTGTTGGTGTAAACCAAATCGTCTTCCAGTTTTTTGAGTTCTGTTTCTAAATCAACAACACCGGTCAATGGAATGTAAAACTCGGTTGAGCCAACAACAAACGACATTGCATTGGCAACTTTCTCCTCAACATATTCGATAGCAGCAAGATTGCATAGCTTTGAAGCAAGTCCGTCAAAAGTGGTGTCGGCTTGTTGGCTATGATTTTTCTTGACAAAAAACTGCAATTGCTCCTTCATCGGGATGTTCTTTTCATTCCGGAGTCCGCGAACTGCGATAATAACATCTTTGGCAAAATTGAACTGTTCCAGAACTTTATGGTTTATCCGATGACGCTCAGGTAATCGGGCAATCATAATGCAGTCATTTTCATCCCTGTCAGCAAGCAGATGCCAGATTTCTTCGGTAAGAAAAGGCATAAATGGATGCAGAATTTTCATCAGCTTTTCGAAAAAACCGACTGTCTGCTGCAGCGTTTTTGCGTCAACGGGCTGCTGATAGGCTGGTTTTATCATTTCGAGATACCACGAACAGAAATCATCCCAGATCAGTTTGTAAGTGGCCATCAGGGCATCTGAAATGCGGAATTTTGTAAAATTATCCTCGATGGCTTTCAGCGCCTCATTAAAACGGGCATCGAACCATTCAACCGCAACTTTGCTGGTGTCGGGCTGTTTAAGATTATTATCAACTTCCCAGCCTTTTATCAGCCTGAGGGCATTCCAGACTTTATTGCTGAAATTACGGCCCTGCTCACATAACGATTCGTCAAAAGGCAAGTCATTGCCAGCCGGAGAGGTGAGCAACATTCCAACCCTGGCACCATCGGCACCATATTTATTCATCAATTCGATTGGATCGGGTGAATTACCCAGCGATTTCGACATTTTACGACCTTGCTTATCGCGGACTATTCCGGTGAGATAAACATTTTTAAAAGGAATTTCGCCGCGGTACTCAATCCCGGCCATGATCATTCGGGCAACCCAGAAAAAAAGTATTTCGGGTGCCGTAATCAGGTCGTTGGTTGGATAATAATATTTAATATCCGGATTTTCGGGGTAACGAATGCCATCGAAAACCGAAATCGGCCATAGCCATGACGAAAACCAGGTATCGAGCACGTCTTCGTCCTGTCGCAAATCATCCGGTTTCAAATCTTTCAGTTCGGGATATTGGAGTTTTGCCTTTTCGAAAGCTTCTTCCAGCGATTTAGCAACCACCATTTCCTGGTTGGGGAGGTAATAAACCGGGATGCGCTGTCCCCACCACAACTGCCGTGAGATGCACCAGTCGCGGACATTTTCCATCCAGTGCCGGTAAATGTTTTTAAACTTTTTGGGGTGAAAATTTATCGTGTCATTTTCGACAACTTCGAGAGCCGGTTTTGCAAGTGCCGGCATTTTAAGAAACCACTGCAACGATAATTTTGGCTCGATAGGAACGTGGGTTCTCTCTGAATAGCCAACTTTATTTTTATATTCTTCAATTTTTACCAGATTACCTGCTTTGTCGAGATCGGCGGTAATTTTTTTACGAACTACCATCCTGTCCTCACCAACATAGAGTTGGGCGGCTTCGTTAAGTGTTCCGTCCGGATTAAAAATATCGATCGTAGGTAATCTATGCCGGATGCCAATCTCATAGTCGTTGATATCATGCGCCGGCGTTATTTTGAGGCAGCCGGTACCAAACTCCATGTCCACATATTCATCTTCGATAATCGGGATAGAGCGGTTGAGCAAAGGTAAAAGCACACGTTTTCCTTTTAGATGCCTGAAACGATCATCTTTTGGATTAACGCAAACGGCAGTATCACCCAAAATCGTTTCGGGACGGGTGGTAGCGATGGTCACCCAGAGATCATCCTCACCTTCGACTTTGTAACGTACGTAATAAAGCTTGGAGTTTTCTTCGCGATAGATAACTTCTTCATCAGATAAAGCTGTAAGTGCCGAAGGATCCCAGTTTACCATGCGAACACCGCGATAAATCAGGCCTTTGTTGTACAAATCAATAAAAACATCAATTACCGATTGATACAAACTTTCGTCCATGGTAAATTTGGTACGCTCCCAGTCGCAGGAAGCACCCAATTTCTTTAATTGTTCAAGGATAATTCCGCCGTGTTTTTCTTTCCATATCCAGGCATGTTCGAGGAATTGTTCGCGGGTGAGGCTCGATTTTTCGATACCATCCTCCTTCAGTTTTGCGACAACTTTGGCTTCGGTGGCGATGGAGGCATGGTCGGTTCCGGGCAGCCACAAGGCATTTTTTCCCTGCATGCGCGCGCGCCTGACAAGTACATCCTGTAAAGTATTGTTGAGGATATGCCCCATGTGCAGCACGCCGGTAACGTTTGGAGGCGGAATTACAATCGTAAATGGTTCACGTTCGTCAGGCACCGACCTGAATAATCCTTTTTCCATCCAGTATTTATACCATTTATCCTCGGTTTGCGAAGGATCGTACTTTGAAGCTATCTCCATGATATTTTATAAATTAAAGCGTTTTTTCGAAATTTGTGCAAAAATAAAAATTCTGGCTTGACTTCCTTTGATTTTGTTTTGCAGATGTTAAATGGAAGGTTCGTATTTGATTTGATAATGAAATTCTAATTTGAAAAAAAACAGTTTGCTGTAAAATGAAAACGGTTGATTCCTTATTTGGAACCAACCGTTTTATTCATTTCGTAAATGATTTTATTTTAATAGTTCCGTCATTTTCTTTCCAATATCGCCGAGGCTGTCCACCACGTGGATTCCACATTCGCGCATGATTTGCTTTTTAGCTTCGGCAGTATCATCTTTACCCCCGATAATTGCACCGGCATGTCCCATGGTCCGACCTTTTGGAGCTGTTGCACCGGCAATAAAACCAACAACAGGTTTTGTTCCATGTTTCTTAATCCAATGAGCAGCATCAGCTTCCATTGTTCCACCGATTTCGCCGATCATCACAATACCTTCGGTTTTCGGATCACCCATCAGTAATTCAATGGCATCTTTTGTTGTTGTGCCGATAATCGGATCGCCACCAATTCCGATAGCCGTAGTTTCTCCCAAACCTGCTTTTGTAAGCTGGTCAACGGCTTCATAGGTCAACGTTCCGGAGCGGGAAACCAATCCAACGCGGCCAGGTTTATGGATAAATCCAGGCATGATTCCAACTTTAGCTTCACCAGGAGTAATTACTCCGGGGCAGTTAGGCCCGATAAGCCGCGTATCTCTACCTTTCAGATATTCTTTCACCTTGATCATATCTTTGGTAGGAATGCCTTCGGTGATGCAAACAATGACCTTAATTCCGGCATCGGCAGCTTCCATTATAGCGTCACCAGCAAAGGCAGGCGGAACAAAAATTATCGAAACATTGGCTCCTGCATCATTTACAGCATCCTGAACTGTATTAAAAACAGGCCTGCTTAAATGAGTCTGTCCGCCTTTACCCGGCGTTACACCACCAATTACATCTGTGCCATATTCGATCATCTGACTGGCATGAAAGGTACCTTCATTTCCGGTAAAACCCTGCACAACCACCTTTGAGTTTTTATCAACTAGAACGCTCATGATTATTGATTTTATTCAAATTTAAAAAAGCAAAAGTAAACCTTTTGGTTTTGGCAAAGGTGTAATTAAGTTTTTTTAATAGGCCAATGAAATACACGCTGGTTTTGAGCATTTGATCCTGAAAATTCGTTTCAGAAAAAAAGCCATTCCTGGAATAATTTACTTGTTAATCGCATTAATTTTTAACTTTGTCACAATCGAACGATTTTTAACGGCTTAAAAAACTTGAAATATGGAAACAAAAGATACCATCTGCGCCCTCGCAACTCCTCACGGAATGGGCGCAATCGCGTTGATCAGAGTATCAGGCGGGGACACATTTAAAATTGCTGACCTCATTTTTAAACCTTTAAAAAGTGGATTTTTACTTTCAGAGGCTTCAACGCACACCATCCATTTTGGTAACATTGTTTCGGGCGACGAAATAATTGACGAAGTGCTGGTAAATGTTTACCGGAATCCCCACTCCTACACCGGCGAAGATTCGATCGAAATTTCCTGTCACGGATCCTATTATATCCAGCAAAAAATAATCGAACTGCTTATTAAACAAAATGTCAGGTTGGCAAAACCCGGAGAGTTTACCATGCGGGCGTTTTTAAATAATAAATTCGACCTTTCGCAGGCTGAAGCTGTTGCCGACCTGATTTCTTCGAACTCAAAATATGCGCACGATCTGGCTATGAAACAGATGCGGGGCGGGTTTTCGAATAAAATCAAGGATCTTCGTAAAGAACTGCTAAATTTCGCTTCACTGATTGAACTTGAACTTGATTTTTCGGAAGAAGACCTGGAATTTGCCAACAGGAAAGATCTGAAGAAACTTCTTTACAGGCTCAAAACCGAAATTAAATTGCTGTTAAACTCTTTTTCGATGGGCAATGTGCTTAAAAACGGCATTCCCGTAGCCATCATCGGTAAACCCAACGTTGGCAAATCAACATTGCTCAACACCATTTTGCAGGAAGAAAGAGCCATCGTTTCGGAATTCCCGGGTACAACGCGCGACAGCATCGAAGACACCATCATTATTGACGGGGTTTCGTTCAGGTTTATTGATACTGCAGGATTAAGATCGTCGGATGATGAAATCGAAAATATCGGCATCGGGCGTACCATGGAAAAAATAAAACAGGCCAAAATTATCCTGTTTGTTTTTGATGTTGCGCATGGAAATATCGACTTTATTAAAGAAATTTTAGATGAATACCGGCATCTGCTCGAAGACCCGAACAAACGTGTTATTCTGATCGGCAACAAAATTGATCAACTTATCGAAATGCCTGCCGGATTTAAGGAATTGGTTGAGCTGGATACCATTTTTATTTCGGCCAAACGCAAAGAAAATATTAACCTCATCGCTGACAGCCTGATTAAATCGGTCGAAAAATTCCAGATTTCCAACAATACCATCATATCAAATGCCCGACATTATGAAGCCTTGTCGAAGGCGCTGCAATCTGTCGAAGACATCGAAGAAGGGTTTATTAAAGAACTTCCCAGCGACCTTATTGCTATTGACATTCGCAAAGCACTGCATCATCTGGGCGAAATCACCGGCCAGGTAACAACTGATGAAATTTTAGGAAACATTTTTGGCAAGTTTTGTATCGGAAAGTAA
>CAYOWJ010000047.1:8889-18041 GCA_964407625.1 uncultured Lentimicrobiaceae bacterium | reverse complement strand
CCTTAAGTAAGCCCTAGCTTTCCAGTACAATGTTTTTTATTATTAATCATTACTTTACGATAAGTTCCCCTCCTCGAAGAGTATCCAGGTAAGCTGCATTTGCGTTGCCGCTTTGATTCCCGATCCTGATAGCTATCAGGTGTTCACAGGATTTAAAAAATTCACTTCAGTACTTCTTTTTTATCTGCAGAACCTGATTATTAAATTTTGACCCCACTGCTAATAATTCGTTTCTATTACATTGCTGCTGAAGTTGATTATTAGGTTTGTATTTCAATTGTTGCGATATTTGCCATCTTATTGAACAGAAGTGCTCTTAATAAAAATGCAGCAAAAAAATGAAACGAATATTTAAATTATCCCAACTCAGACATATGTTAATGGCCTTTTTCCTGATACTTGCTTTCGAAAATGGTTACAGCCAGGTAGGAAATGTTATCTGGGAGGAAAATTTTAATACCCTTGATAACTGGATTAGTGAAACCGGCAATGGATCATGGGGATGGGGCAACGGTGAGCTGGAATTTTACAAAGCAGCCAATGCCATAATCAGTGAAATTCCCGGTGAACCCGGAAACAATGCACTTCATATTACCGCCAAAGAAGAAACCGGACCCGATATTGTTGACCAATGGGGAAATCCATTAAATTATACTTCGGCCAGGATCAACACCAAATCTAAAATTTCGATAAGATATGGCGTGATCGAAACAAGGGTAAGCGTTCCGGATATAGACCTGGGAGGATGGCCTGCTGTTTGGCTGTTGGGAACTGCAAATTACGCCTGGCCGCGAAACGGAGAAATAGATATGATGGAAATGGGGCATAAAAAAGCCTTCAGGGATCTGCACGATGAACATAATGGCGGCAATGGACAAAACAACTCAACCGTTAATCAAATGGCCGGAGCCAATGCAATTTTCTTTTCGGAAGATGCCATTACACCCGAAAATCCATCCGGAGCAGCCAGTATTTCGTGGGATCCGGAGGATAATTATTGCAGGCCTTATTACAATTATAACTCACCTCTAAACGACAGATTCCTTGTTTATCGGATTTACTGGGATGAGGAGAGTATTCGTTTTACATTAACAGATAATGGCGTTGAATATGATCTGTTCACCGAACCGTTTCCGATTGATAGCGTTTCAGCTGAATTTCGGCAGCCATTTTATTTAATTGCAAACCTCGCTGTTGGAGGTGCTTTTACCGATGCTTACAGCCTTGGGAATCCCGGAAGCGGGGCGCCGGTTACGATGCCGTTTCCTGCCGAAATGTACATCGACTACATTAAAGTGTTGGAATGGAACGGAAAAGGTGAAGTGAATGTTGGGCCACCAGTTTTTGAAACCGGAACTTTTGGAATATTTACAGATGAAACGCCAACAAACAATGGTTTGGAGGTAGGTGAGAATGCTGAAATATACGTTTGGGAAGGCACTTTAGCCACCGGAACGATTCCTCCCTATGAAGGCGAAAATGGAATTACATGGATTACCACGGGAATGGGTTGGTTTGGAGCGGGGATTATGTCAATTCAACCGACCAACCTTTTCAATTTTGGCGGAGGAAACGTAAAATTCATGATTAAAATCCCGGCAAATGTAAGTTTCAAAATCGGGATCATTGATGCCTGGGGAAATCAGCATTATGTCGATTTTCCTGCAAATCAAACCAAATACGGTCTTGTCAGAAACGGCAATTGGGGGCAGGCATCAATTCCTGTCGAAGATATCCGTGGCGAATTGATTGACCTTCGCATGTTGAGTTACGAGTTTGTGATCCTGGAAGTGAACGGAGCCTCCTGCGAATTTGCCCTCGATGACATTTACTGGGAAGGAGGAATTACTGGAATAAGTGATTTTGAACATGGTAAAACCAACAATTCCGGCGGATTCAGTCTGCTAAATAATTATCCAGATCCATTTACTTCGGTTACCACAATTAGCTATTCCCTTCCGGAAAATGTTCATGTTGATTTGACTGTTTATGACATTACCGGCCGGATTATAAAAACCCTGGTTGATAAACAGCAGCAGTCTGGCAGTTATTCAGTGAATTGGATGACTGAGAATGAAGTACCAGGTTTGTATTTCTATAAAATAAAAGCAGGGAGTTTTGTTGAGGTAAAAAAATGCACTTTGTTGAGGCATTAAAAGGAGTGGGAGTTCCTATATCGGTCAGATAAAAAACAAAATCATCAGGTTTTCCATAGCCCAAACCTATATCGATTTGTCTAATTGATAATGAGCAAAATAAAAGGCTATTTTGAAGAACGATTTGCATGGATATTTATCGCACACTGAAAAAAGCTTGTAGTCGAAAATTTTGTCTGTTGTAAAGATTATCCCGGAGGGATAAAATGTTTATAGAAACGGGTTCAAACGTGCGGAAATGCGACCCCGGATAGGGCAGAACATCTTTCAAATCATGATTTTCTATAAAAATGCAACCTCTCTGAAGTCGGAAAAAACCACCATGAGTTTTTCAGCAGACCCAAATAAAAAGTAGTATTATCGCATTTATCCGGAAAGCTTCAACGGGTTTTCCTATTCCTCGTATGGTGGATATTCGATTTCTTTTACAAATATCCCTTTTTCGTCCCAAAACTTCCAGGTGCCGGCGCGTTCGCCCTTTTTATAATAGCCTTCATAATACTTCTGTCCGTTTTCATGCCAGGTGGTGGTTTTCCCTTCGTTAATTCCATCAACATAAAATCCCTCACTCCACTTGTTGCTGTTGTCGTAATATGAAATCCAGTGGCCATTTTTTTTATCATTTTTAAACTCGCCCATCATACGTAATTTGCCATCGGGATAGTAATATTCCTCCACAGCCAGCACTTTAATGTTACCCTCCTGCCTGAAATAGCGAATAGTTTTGGGGGTTCCGTCGGCATAAGTATCTACAACTTCTTTTTCCAGATCTTTGGTGCATCCGCAAAAAAGGGCGATCAATAATCCTAAAAATAAACAATTCAGTTTTTTCATCATCTACAATTTAACGTACAAACAAAAGCCGGTTTCCCTTAACAGATTCATCAAAATTTCCATTTTCATAAACAAGCCGGCCGTTTACAAAAGTAAAAACTACCTTCGAATTAAACTCAATTCCTTCGAAAGGCGACCATCCGCATTTATAAAGAATGTTCTGCTTTTCGACAGCCCATGTATTTTTCGGGTCAACAACCACAAGGTCGGCATGATAGCCTTCGCGGATGTAACCCCGCTTTTCGACCTTGAAACAATCGGCAGGAGCATGACACATTTTTTCGACGATTTTCGCCATCGAAATCTTTCCCTGATGATAAAACTCCATCATGGCCACCAGCGAATGTTGCACCAAAGGCCCGCCGGACGGCGCTTTGAAATATGAATTTTGCTTTTCATCCCAGGTGTGCGGCGCATGATCGGTGGCTACAACATCCAGTTTATCGGCAAGCAAGGCTTCAAAAAGGGCGTCGCGATCGGCCTGGCTTTTAATAGCGGGATTCCATTTGATAAAAGTTCCCTTTTCGGCATAATCTTCATCATAAAACCAAAGATGATGAACACAAACTTCGGCGGTGATTTTCTTCTCGCTGAGCGGGATTTTGTTTGTAAAATGGGCAATTTCCCTTTCGGTGGATAAATGCAAAACGTGCAGGCGGGTATTGAACTTTGTTGCCAGCTCAACGGCAAGCGCAGAAGACCGGTAACAAGCTTCGGCGCTTCGGATTTCGGGATGGAATTTTACGGGAATATCCTCGCCCAACAACTGCCGGTACATCGCCGAATTATGCCGGATCAGATCTTCATCTTCACAATGAACTGCAACAAGCATGGGCGATTCCTTAAAAATTCCCTCCAAAGCTTTTGGGTTGTCAACCAGCATATTTCCGGTGGATGCTCCCATAAAAACCTTTACGCCGCAAACATTCCGGGGATTTGTTTTGATAATCTCAGATAAATTATCGTTGGAGGCACCCATGTAAAACGAGTAATTGGCCAGGGAATCTTTGGCCGCCATTTCGTACTTTTCCTCGAGCAAACCTTGTGTAAGCGTGTTTGGAAAAGTGTTGGGCATTTCCATAAACGAAGTTACGCCTCCGGCAACGGCAGCCCTGCTCTCGGTGTAAATACCGCCTTTGTGCGTTAATCCGGGCTGCCTGAAATGCACCTGATCATCGATGACGCCGGGAATCAGAAATTTCCCCTGAACATCTAAAACCGTGTAAATACGATATTTTTGCGCTGATAAATCCGGCGAAGTGTCCCCGGTTCCGGAATCTTCGATAACTTCTTCGATCAGTCCGTTGCTTACCGCGACCGAACCTCTGAAAGCTCGTCCTTCGTTGACGATGATGGCATTTTTAATCAGGAAATTCATAATTGAAAATTTCATCAAAAGTAGTGATTAATCGGGTTCTATGAGGTTTCATCAATAGCTATTTTTATCTTTTCCTGTACCATTTCTTACAAAATTTAAGTCAAAAATATCCTTGTTATATTTTGTCGGCGCCAATTTGTCTCAAATTTCCATTGATCATTTTAGCAAGTTCTGTCCAAAAAACGAACTAATTTCGAACGATCGGCCATAATTTTTTTACTGTCCAAAAAACAAAAACACGAAATGAATATCTTTGCCCAAAGTGTAAATTTTTAATGATGAACAGAATCAGTATCGGAGCCGACATCGGAGGCAGCCACATCACCTGCCGGCTTTTTGATTTGGATAAAAATAAGTTTGTTGATGACCGGAAAGTCAGGATGCCGGTAAATTGTCATTCATCAAAAGATGAAATTCTGGATGGATGGACAGCTGCGATTCTTGAAACGGCTGAAGGATACAATTTAGAAAAACTTCAGGGAATTGGCTTTGCCATGCCCGGACCTTTTGATTATCCAAACGGCATTTCATGGATTAAAGGGGTACAAAAATTTGATGCTTTGTATGGTGTAAATATCAGATTGGAGTTGCTGAACCGCTTTAATCTGCCCGATAATTTTCCGGTCAGGTTTCAGAATGATGCGGTTTGTTTTGCCATCGGCGAATCATTTCAGGGGCGCGCTGCCGATTATGACCGCCTGCTGGCCATCACGCTTGGAACCGGTTTTGGTACCACTTTTATCAATAACCACCTCCCGGTTGCCGGAAATGATGGCGTGCCCGACGATGGGTTTTTGTACCACATTCCTTTTGGGAATTCGATTGCCGATGATCATTTTTCGACACGATGGTTTTTAAAGGAATATCAAAAAATTACCGGTAAAGAAATTTCAGAGGTGAAAACCCTTGCCGAAATGGCTTTAACTGATGAAGTGGCAAATGGAATTTTCAAAACCTTTGGGCAAAACCTGGGTACTTTTCTTTCGGCATGGTTAAAAACCTTTAATGCCGGATGTTTGATAATCGGTGGAAACATTTCGGCGGCTTATCCCCTATTCGGAGATGAATTGGCGCAGGTCTTCAAAAATAACCAGCTTCAGTTGGAGGTTTTGATTTCGACACTTCAGGAAGATGCCGCCCTGATTGGAAGCGCCGGTTTATGCGATGATGAATTTTATTCGAAACTAAATAAATAACTAATCAAAATAAAATAATGAGCACCAGAAAATATTCGCTTCTAACCGTGATGCCCGTGTTGTTCTCATTCTTTGTAATGAGTTTTTGCGACCTGGTGGGCATTGGCGTTGACAACGCCAAAACCGATTTTCAACTCAGCAACACCCTGGCACAATTAATCCCGATGGCTGTGTTTGTCTGGTTTTTCGTGCTTTCGCTGCCCATCGGCATTTTGCAGGACAGGATTGGCAAGCGCAACATGGTAAATATCGGGATGATGGTGACGGCTGCCGGCCTGCTGCTGCCTTTCGTCCTTTATTCGTTTCCTGTTTTGCTGGCTGGTTTTGTCCTTTTGGGTATTGGCAATACGATCATTCAGGTTTCGGCAAACCCATTACTTATCGATATTGTTTCACCAAAACACCGTTCGAGTTTTTTAAGTTTTTCACAATTTGTAAAAGCCATCGGTTCGATGGTCGCACCGTTTCTGGCAGCCTGGTTTGCGTCAAATTTTGGTGATTGGAAAATTGTCTTTCTGGTATTTGGCCTCTTTTCGATAATTTCGGTTATCTGGCTGCATTTTACCCCAATTACAGAAACTGTATCCACCGAAAAAAAGGCAACTTTCGGCTCGGCGTTTAGCCTGCTCGGCAACCCTTTTGTTTTGTTGATGGTTTTAGGAATATTTTTCATTGTTGGAATTGACGTCGGAATAAATTCAACCTCCGGACAGTTCCTGATCGACAAACTTGGCATGGAAAGCGGGCCGGCCATGCAGGGCCGAAGCCTTTACTTTTTTGGTAAAATGCTCGGCACATTTGCCGGCGCCTTATTATTAACACGCCTGCATCCGGAAAAATTTCTGCTTTATTCCACCATCGCAACGCTGGCTACACTCCTGGCTTTTTTGTATTCACCAACCGCATTTGTGGCCATCACGCTGATGTTTCTGATTGGCCTGGCGGGTTCAAATATTTTTCCGCTCATTTTTTCGGTCACCGTTGGTAAATACGTTTCACGAACCAACGAAATTTCCGGTTTGATGATTATGGCCGTTTCGGGAGGCGCTTTTATTCCGCCGCTTGTCGGAAGTGTTGCCGACATGGTGAGCCTTACTGCCGGAATGTATGTTTTTGTGGCCTGCGCCTTGTACCTGGTTTTTATTTCGGTTTATGCGTTATCAAAAAGTGAAAAATAATTATGATAAAAAAGACTGATGACTGAACCTCAAAATACCTGGCGAAAAACCAAGCAACACCTGATGCCTCCTGTAAAACCAGAGTTTACAGGAGGAAAATATGATATTTATCCTGCCCATCAACTGGGTGAAGGCCTCATTTTCGTCGGTTTTGAATCGCTTGCCACCGAAATCATGAACCATTCCGTGGTGATTATTGACGGTTACCAGGGTGTTTTTTTTGAGGATGTAAAACAAAACCTTCAACCTTTTTTCGTAAAGTCAGGGATTTCGGTAAACTGGATTGATGTTTCAGTTGCCATTCTCCCTTCTCCTGTAATTGATGAATTAACCGAGCCTTTTTTGGGTGGTAATGATCCGCTTTTCGGAACAAGAACTACATTGCAGCTTCATGACTTTTTTGATAAGAAGAAATTGCAAAGCATCTTCCCTGTAAAAGGATTTGACCTAAATATTATTTACGGCACCGGCGCTGCACTTTCGGACATTGAAGGTTTTCTGATTTACATTGATCTGCCAAAAAATGAACTGCAGTTCAGGGCACGGGCGAATAGCGTCACCAATCTTGGGGCTTCGGCTCCTGACGCCATCAAACCCATGTACAAACGGTTTTATTTTGTTGATTGGATTGTATTGAACCGGCATAAGCAGGCCATCTTATCAAAAATTGATCTGATGGCTGACGGTCAGCGAAAAGGAGATATTTCGTGGGCCTTTGGCGATGATATCCGCAAAGGGCTGCATCACCTCAGCCAAAATGTTTTCAGGGTGCGGCCCTGGTTTGAGCCTGGCACCTGGGGCGGAACCTGGTGCCTCGATCGCATTGACAGCCTGAATCCCGATGTCCCAAATTATGCCTGGTCGTTTGAGTTGATTGTTCCTGAAAACGGACTTCTTTTCGAAAGTTCAGGAAACTTACTCGAAGTTTCGTTCGATTGCCTGATGTTTCAGGAGGCTAAGGCTGTGTTGGGCAAAGCCTTCGCGGAATATGGTGTGGAATTTCCCATCCGTTTCGATTTCTTAGATACGTTTGACGGGGGCAATCTGTCGGTACAATGCCACCCGCAACGCGATTACACCAAAAAACATTTCGATGAAGATTTTACGCAGGAAGAAACCTATTATATCCTCGATTCAAAGGAAGATGCCGTGGTTTATCTGGGATTTCAGGACGACATCAATCCGGGATTATTTGAGCAAACTTTAACCGAAAGTTTCGAAAAAGGAAAAACAGTTGACATCGAAAAATTTGTAAAAAAACTGCCTTCAAAAAAGCATAATTTGTTTTTGATTCCTCCGGGAACAATCCATGGTTCAGGAAAAAACAACCTGGTGCTCGAAATCAGCTCAACACCTTACATCTTTACCTTTAAAATGTACGACTGGCTGCGGCCTGACCTGGACGGAAAGCCGCGCCCGCTGAATATCAGTCGGGGCATGGAAAATCTTTGCTTCGACAGGAAAGGAAACTATGTGGATGAAAAATTAATAGCAGTTCCGGAACTCATCGCAAATTCAGACGATTGGGAGATTTTTCATTTAAAAACTCACGAAAATCATTTGTTCGACGTGCATTGCATCCATCTTAAAAATAAGATTGAGCTCATGACTGAAAATAAATTCCACGTTCTTAGCCTGGTCGAAGGAACTTCAATTGTTATCGAAACAAAAAACGGGAAGCGCGTTCGCTACAACTACGCCGAGACCTTTGTGGTGCCGGCAGCCGCCGGATCTTACACCATAATTAACGAAAGTCCCGGAATTGCAATGATTGTAAAAGCATTTGTCAAATAAAATATCACCAATATGAAAACAAGTATTCTGACTTTTATCCAGCTCTTTTTCGTCATGCTTTTGGCAGCTCAGACGCCACTTGAGCAAGACATCACCATCATCAACGGGTATGCGCGTAAAATTGAGGGCGTTGATTTTTCCTATCATTCCTCCATCCCAATCGCCAAAGAGAGCCTGCTGATCCGCGCTACCGACGGAACCTCTGCCATGGAGTGGGAAACTTCACCGGCACCGGCAAAACCGGAAACGGATTTTATTTCCTTCGTTTGGCTGGCCGGGGTGGGCTCGTCGCCCGGAAAGGCCAGTTTTGATGTTGCAGTAAACGGTATTAACAAATTCACCTTTTGGACCGATGGCTCGGATGAATGGCTGCTGAAGGCCGGTGACGGCTCATCGTTATGGTTTAATAAAGATATGATCGATCAGCATGGCGACAGGTTTGGGTTTATGTTCCTGACTATCCCATCAAAAAACCTGAAAGCTGGGGCACCTTTATCTCTCAAAGTTACCGGAGGAAAATTCAGTAAAACCTCATGGTACATGACTTTTAAATTCCCTTTGGAAAATGGCCTTAATTTTAAATCGCTGCCTGCCATTTCCGAAATAAACGGAAAAA
>CAYOWJ010000047.1:1926-8789 GCA_964407625.1 uncultured Lentimicrobiaceae bacterium | reverse complement strand
GAAAATGGCCTTAATTTTAAATCGCTGCCTGCCATTTCCGAAATAAACGGAAAAAAATACCAGCTAGGCGTAGCAGGGATTCTTCATTTTGGCGAACCTGCCAGCGCGAAAGTCTTTATCGACGGACGACTTATCAAAGATACGACCGTAAATTTCGGATACAATTATATCAAAGTTAATTTGCCGGTTGTCACCGAAAAAGCCACGGTTGATTATCGTCTCGACGTAGCCGAAAACAACTGGCAGGGCAAGCTGGAGCTAAATCCTGTAAAAGAATGGCGCGTGAATTTCGTGCAACATTCGCACACCGACATCGGCTACACCCGTTCACAAACCGAAATTCTTGCCGAACATCTCCGGTACATCGATTATGCCCTCGATTATTGCGACAACACCGACAATTATCCGGATGAATCAAAATTCCGATGGACTTGTGAGTCGTCCTGGGCAGTGGATGAATATCTGAAAAGCCGCCCTGACAGACAGATTGAGCGGTTAAAGAAAAGGGTGGCTGAAGGCAGAATTGAACTTACAGGCATGTATTTTAATTTTGATGAATTGCCCGATGAACAAATTTTGGCTGCTTCATTACAACCCATTAAAAATTTCAAAGAACATGGCCTCGAAGTAAAAACTGCCATGCAAAACGATGTAAACGGCATTGGCTGGAGCCTTTGTGATTATTACAGCGACCTTGGTGTAAAATACCTCAACATGGGAACCCACGGCCACCGGGCGTTGATCTGCTTCGACAAACCTACCCTTTTCTGGTGGGAGTCGCCATCAGGAAAACGAATGCTGGCTTTCAGGGCAGAGCATTACATGACTGGCAATACCATTTTTAAAATCCATGCCGGCGATTTTAATGTTTTTGAAGATGAACTACTCACCTACCTCACTGATCTGGAAGGCAAAGGATATGAATATGATCTGATCTCGATACAACACTCGGGTTACCTGGTGGATAATTCACCACCGTCAACTTTAGCTTGTGAAATGATCAGGCAATGGAACGAAAAATATTCCTGGCCCAAACTGAAAACCGCCTCAGCCACTGAGTTTTTTGAAGAAATGGAAGTAAAACATGGTGGCGATTTCCAGGTGATAAAAGGAGCCTGGCCCGATTGGTGGACCGATGGATTTGGTGCTTCTGCCCGTGAAGTAGCTGCTACACGTCAGGCCCAGACCGACTTTATTGCAAATACTGCCGGACTTACCATGGCGGCCCTCCAGGGTGCCAGGTTACCCGAAAAAATCACCGACCGTATGGAAACAATTAACTCGGCGCTGCTTTTTTATACCGAACATACGGTGGGTTATCATGCCAGCGTGAGTGAACCTTTTCATAAATACACCATGGAGCAACGCAGCCTCAAAGAGTCGTATGCCTGGGAGGCAGGCCGCAGGGCAAAAATGTTAGGAGAAGAAACGATGGGACAACTTCAGAGCTATATTTCGCGGGAAGCACAACCTTCATTAATCGTGTTTAACACACTGAACTGGAATCGCAGCGGGCTTTTTAAAGTTTATATCGATCACCAGATTTTGCCGCGATACACCAATTTTACCATTACCGATCAGAATGGAAAACCGGCAAAAGCGCAACCTGTTGAACATCATTCCGACGGGACTTACTGGGCTGTTTGGGTGGAAGATGTGCCGGCATTTGGCTACAAAAAATACGTCATAAAAATTGATAAAAATACGCCTGTTCAAAGCCTTCCTACAAAAGAAGCTGAGAAAGACTTTATCGAAAACGAGTGGTACAAAATAACCATTGATAAAGAAAAGGGGGCCATCTCAGGTATTTTTGATAAAGAATTAAATCTTGAATTAATTGATCAAAATGCGGAATGGAAATTTGGAGAATTTATTTACGAACTGCCCGAAAACCGTTCCCAGATGGAATCGAAACGGCTCGATAATTTCACCCGTGAAGCGCCCGATTCAATCTGGTTCGACAGCTATGAAACAGGCGAGGTCTGGAATACTTTAAAATTCAGGGCAAATACGCGCGCTGCCACCCGCGATGGCGCTCTGGAATTCGAGATCAGGTTGTTTAATGTAACCAAACGCATCGATCTGGCCTACGCCATCGAAAAGAAACTTGTTACCGATCCCGAAGGAATTTATATTTCGTTCCCGCTTACCCTAAAAAATGGACAACTGGCGTTTGATGTGCAGGGTGGAGAAGTCAGAGCCGGCATTGATCAGATTCCCGGCTCATCCAACGACTGGAACACGGTGCAGAACTACGCCCGCCTGTCGAATGGGGAAGCTCAGATTATGCTAAGTTCGGCAGAAATTCCATTGATGCAGTTTGGCGGAATCAACACCGGGCGCTACAAAGCCGGGGCAACACCCGAAACCACCCACATTTACGGCTGGCCAATGAACAATTACTGGACTACCAACTTCAACGCCGACCAGCACGGCGGCCATGTATGGGCATACACCCTTACCAGCCGGAAAGAAAATACCATGCAGGATGCCGCCCACTTTGGCTGGGGGCATCGCACGCCTTTCCTTTCACGGGTTTTGCCTGGTGGCGGAAAAGGCGAAAAAGTGTGGCAGAAATCATTCATATCGGGATGGGGTGAAAATATATTGTTGGTTAGCGCCATCCCCGCACAGGACGGGAAATCTGCCATTTTTCATGTCCGTGAAACAGGTGGAAAAACGAGTATTTTCAACCTCAAAAACGAATTAACCGGCGCCGGATTGAAATGCACAGAGGTGGATGTAACCGGTGCTTTGGTCGAAAATGGGAATCTGGAACTGAAACCTTTTGAGAGTAAGTTTTTCAGGGTGGGGTTTTAGGAAAAATCTAACGGGGTTTTAAAAGGTTTCACCTTTCTAAAAGGTGAAACCTTTCGTACATCAGCGGCAGCGCCGCGAAATGTTTGTAGCCATTTATTAGCCCAGGTTTTTTAAAGGTGCACCGCACCGGAACAATCCTTTTTAAAAGATTACGATAAGCTGCACCTGAAAAAAAACCTTCCAGCAGACAAGGTTTCATACATTCCGTGGCTCCTTATTGATATTGCCGAAATTCATACCACCAGATTATTTAAACAAGTTTCGGAATATGCCGATGCTTTAATTGACGAAGCCACAGCAAATGGTTCGCTGGAAGAACCGGCAGCAAACAACGAATATACCCGCGAAATTAGTCGTGTAGGCCGTATGTGGGCTGAATACGAAATTTTGTACATGAAATTTGAACACTTAAAATTCAAATCTCCTTTGGTGGTTTCTATCGAAAAGGAAATGGAAAAACGCCAGCTAAAACAACGCCAGGCTGCTGTATTACTTGATGTAAAAGAATCTAGTTTTATTCAGATCATGAGCGGAAAACGCCCCGTTTCGATGCGCATGGCCAAGCGTTTGTACAAAGTATTGAATATTGATCCTGGAATTCTCGTAAATCACCGAAAAAAAAACCTAACAATCTGCCTGCTGGCTGAATGTTAGGTTTCACAACCCTTAAATCCGGCACTATTTTGCAATCATGAGTTTTTGGGTTTGATAAAATCCGCCACCACTCCATTTTATCATGTAAATCCCGGCTTCCAGCGATGAAACATCCACAGGAAAAACATATTCGCCGGGAAAAATATTCCCGGTCGGAATTTCTTTTACAAGTTTTCCAAAAGCATCGTAAATGCTGATGTTTCCTGATTCTGGTGATGAAGTGGTGAACTTGATGTTGACAGTATTTCCAGTAGGATTTGGGTAAACTTCAAAAGCATGATTTCCTTGACTGGGGTTATCTTCGATTCCCAAAGTATAGCTGGAATAGTAAAACTCGATTTTGTGAACTTCGTAGCCCCAATAAAGGTTATTCCCAAACAAAATAACGGTTATATAACCATCAGCTGGAACCCAGGCATCATACCAGTCATAATAAGTGGCGAGTACTTTCTCGTTATCGTAATCGTACTGAAACTCATATTTTGAGTCGTTTAGCCAGTTGTTGTTTCCCGTGTCCCAGCTTTGCACGATTGCAGAAAGCATGTTATTGGAATTATCCCAGGTATAACCAAAACTTTCATAGTCACCCCAGGAGCTGGTTTCGGTTTTCCAAAGTTGTCTAACTTTACTAAGCATGTTTCCAGAGGCATCATAAGTAAAAGCCATGTATGAGACATTAACCCAGACACTGCTCGCGACATCCCAATATTGAGAAGTCACGGTGGCCATATTTCCGGTGGCATAATAGGTGTAAATGCCTTGTGTGGATTTTACCCAGGTGCTTTCGGCAATGTCCCAATATTCTATGATATAATTTAGCAGGTTTTCCGAAACATCGTAAGTTACGTTAATTTTATTGCTGTTTATCCAGGTATTTGTAGCGGTTTCCCAGTACTGTGAAACTTGTGAACTTTCATTCCCTGATGCATTGTAGGTGATATCGCGTCGGTTCTTATTTATCCAGTCGTCAATGCCATTATCCCAATTTAGCGAAACTTCCGAAACAAAATTTCCAAAGCCATCGTAAACCATGATAAATTTAAAGGAATTTAGCCAAACACCGGATACTTCGTCCCACAATTGATTAATGCCTGAAAGTATATTCCCGGACGCATCGTAGGTATAGTCAGCCTTTTCATAGTCAACCCAAATGGTGTTTCCATCACTCCAGGTTTGTAGAATAATTGTTGTCAGATTTCCGGAGGCATCGTATGAAATAGTGATTTTAGACGAATTAACCCATTGATTGATCTCTGGGAACCATTCCTGGGTTATATCGGTGAGTGGTTTGCCAGAGGCGTCGCGGCTGGTGAATTCCCGTAAGAAATTCCCGGAAGTTTTATATGAAAAAATGCTGTCGGAATCGTAAACAAGTTCGTCGGAATTTTTGAGGCTTTTAAGCGGATTATTCCTGAAAATCCGGTTGGGAATATTTTGTCTGTTTTCGGTGTTGGGAGGGAAGAATTTTTCAAAATCCATTTGGCCATCATTAGAATTGAAGGTTTTAAAACCAACGTTTATCAATTCATCGTGAAGCATCTGAGGCCTGTTTATTGGCTCGGATTGTGCCTGTGCAAAGATGTTTGTAAAAAGTGCTGCGAAAATCAGTAGCAGCGAAAGGGAATGTTTTCTTTTCATAATCAGATTTTTTTTATGATTTAAAAATTAAGGTTAGAAATTACTGTTAAAAAAATCAGCAAATATTTAACAACTATCAGTCCATAAAATAAAGACCCGGCAAACCATCAAATTATTGGCCACCAGGTAGCCCGGGACGCAATCCCTGATTCCCCGAAGACTTACAAATAGTAGAAAATTTATTGAAGGGATGGCGGCCCTATATAGACGAATCGAAACTGTAATAATGATTAAAAAATCCTGCTCATCCAACAACCGGAATAATTTTCGGTTAACGAATCCGTAAATCCGCCACTATTTTGCAATCACCAGTTTCCGGGTGTGATAAAAACCGCCACCACTCAATTTTACCAGATAAATCCCGGCTTCCAGCGATGAAACATCCACAGGAAAAACATATTCGCCGGGAAAAATATTCCCGGTCGGAATTTCTTTTACAAGTTTTCCAAAAGCATCGTAAATGCTGATGTTTCCTGAAATTGACGAACCTGAATGGAACTTAACATTGACGGTTTTTCCGGCAGGATTGGGGTAAATGGTAAACGCATTTTTTCCAGAACTTGCATCATCCCCAATCGCTGAAACACCCGTGGAGTAATAAAATTCGATTTTGCTTGTCTCGTAAACATTATAAAAGTAGTTATCAAAAATCGCAATGTAGATGTTCGCATCAGCCGGAATCCAGTCCTCGTTCCATTCATAATAAAAACCAACCACTTTTTTTGCCTCATAATCATACTGATACTCAAATTTGTAATTGTTCTTCCAACCTACCTGATCCCACATTTTTAAAACTGAGGTAAGCTCATTTCCAGAGTCATCATAAGTAGTACTGCTTAATGAGTATGAAATCCATCTGTTATTGGCATCCTCCCAATATTGTATCAGCAATGTAAGTAATTTTCCTGAGGAATTATAGGTGAAGTCGCCTTTCGCGTCATTGACCCATTTACTGTATGCTTTATCCCAGAATTCGACAAATTGAGTGATGATATTCCCGGATTCATCGTTGGTGAAAGTACTTTTGATTCTGTTTACCAAAGCATTGTTTTCAGTATCCAACGACTGTATGATTTCGGTGAGCATGTATCCGGAAGCATCATAGGAATACGTGTATTTCGCCATGCTTTGCCAGGTATTGCCTTCAATGTCCCATTCTTCAAAGAGATAAGAAAGCAGATTTCCTGATTCATCATAAGTACGGGTGTCTCGTTCGTTGTTTATCCAGTCGTTGTTGGTACCACCCCAATTCTGCGATAACATAAAAAGCTGTTGCCCGAACGAATTGTAGGTGAATGTGTATTTTTTTGAGTAAATCCAGTTGCTGATGCTGGTTTCCCAAACTTCTCCAATATAGGAAATGATGAATCCATAGTTATCGTAAGTGTAGTTGCCTCGTGCCACGTTTACCCAGTCGTTGTTTTCGATACTCCAGTCCTGTCCGAGTTCAGTTATTCTGTTCCCATACTGATCAAGGGTAAACCGGTATTTCAAAACATTTAACCATTGATTTCCTTCAATATCCCAATCCTGAAGAAGTACAGAAAGCTGATTGCCTGAGCCATCATAAGTGTTTGTGCGGATGTGGGAATTTTCCCAATTGTTGTTCACGGTATCCCAAACCTGATTCAATTCCGACAGGACATTCCCGCCGGCATCGCGCAACGACGACAATTTTGTGATTTCGCCGGTAGTTGTGTAAAGGAAAACGCTGTCATAAAAATAAGTAAGCTCGTCGGTGTTGGCTTTGT
>CAYOWJ010000047.1:0-1826 GCA_964407625.1 uncultured Lentimicrobiaceae bacterium | reverse complement strand
AAATTGTAGTGAAATACTTCAGAAAGTGATTTGATTCAGTTGCAAAAGTAATTAATAAGATAATGGCTCATCAGGTGGCAGGCTTTTAAGTTTTAGTTAAATTTTTGGGCATCAAACTGTCAAATATCAATTTTCCTTTCGGTGCTTTATCTTTAAGATTGATGGTTCTTTTGCACAAATTCCTTTTGCGTTCCAGTTCTCCTTATTGATGAGTGTTTCGAAAGGAAATATTTTTAACCTTTTTTTGAATTTGTTTGGTTCTTAAAAATCCTGATAAAGGGAACTAAATTTTTTCATGTAGCTTTGTAGGATAAATTTTCCATCGAATTGAAATAGAATTTAAAACCCAAAAATATGAAAGCACTTTTTACCTCGCTGTTTTTAGTTTTGATGATTGGCTTTACGAACTTCGCCACCGCCCAGTATTCGCTCGAATTCAACGGTGACAGCGATTATGTGGCGCTCAACGGAGCCGATTTTGCACCGCCCTGGACCGTCCAGGTAATGGTAAATAAAACCGAAACCGATAATTATCAGCACCTGCTCACCGGTAACGATGGCAATAGCGGAATACGGATCGAGCAATGGTGGGGTACAAAAATCGGATTTACACTTTCGGGTGTCGCGGATTACACCTTTAATTATGCGTTGCCTATCGGCCAGTGGGTTCATGTGGCGATGGTAAATAACGGCACCAGCACCACGCTTTACGCCAACGGGGTGAGCAAAGGAACCATAAATTCATCTATCAATTTCCCTTTAAAATGGATCAGCAAAAACACCAACGATGCCTCCATGAAAGCTAAGATTGATGAACTTAGCATCTGGAATGTGGCGCTGACCCAGGAAGTCATCCAGCAGTTTATGAGTCTGCCTGTCGAACCTTCACATCCAAATTATGAAAACCTGCAGCATTATTATAAATTTGATGAAGGCTCCGGAAATACCTGTTTTGATGCAAAAGGTAGCCTTCATGGCACCATTCATGGGGCGGTTTATTACACCGAAACCGACACCGATGCCATGATTTCGAAATTGGTTTATCCCGAAACTTTGACCGACAATTTTTCGGCCTCCGAAGTTTTGATTGTTCGTATAAAAAATAACGGTCTTCTGCCCATCCAACAGGATTTTAACCTGACTTATGTGTTGAATGAAATTGGCCAGGTTTCTGTTACCGTTCCTGCAACCAGTAATCCGCTGGTTTCCGGCGAAAGCATCGATATCAGCTTCCCTCCCATCAACCTCAACAACAGCGGCACCTATAATTTTACTTTTTTTACTTCCCTTCCGGGAGATGAAAACCTCTCAAACGACACCTTGAAAAAATCATTGGTCAGCGTTTCGCAGGTTTTGGGAAATGTCACCAACTTTTCAGCCACCGGCAGCACCTTTGATTTTAGCTGTGGAACGCCCAAAGTAAAAGTCGTTTTTTACAAACATGATATGTTCCGCATCTGGCTTGCACCGAACGGAACCTTTTCAAATCCTGCCGGGAACAACATCGTTGTGAGTTACGAATTTCCTCCAATAACCCTAAACTGGAGCGACCAGGGAGATTATTACAAAATCGAAAGCGATTCATCCATTTTGCGGGCATACAAAACGCCGCTAACTTTTTCACTTTATAAAAAAGATAATGCCTCTTTGATTTGGGAAGAAACCTCTCCTTTGGATTTCGGAACCCGGACTTTCCAGGAACTTTCGCGGCAGGAAAACGAATATTTTTATGGCTGCGGGATGCAGAACGGTTATTTCTCGCATCGTGATAAGGTGATAAAAATCTCCAAAGAAACCGACAACTGGGACGATGGCGCTGTGCCAAA
>CAYOWJ010000046.1:17140-18245 GCA_964407625.1 uncultured Lentimicrobiaceae bacterium | reverse complement strand
TCATTTTCCATTGCCTGCCTAAAAACTGGTTAAACTCATGGTCGCTCGTAGGCCGGTTGTCCTGCCCACCGTTGGGATAAATGGTTATCTCCGAAAGGTAAAACCGCCGGCTGTCGGCAAAGAAATCTATTCTCACAAAATCAACTTTTTTGCCTAATTTTCCGGCGGCTTCGACCATCTCCGAAAGGAAAGGAGGCTTTTCGGGAATTATTTCAGGTTCTTTTTCAAAATTGTTTTTCAGTACGATTTTGTTCCAGGCTGTATCAAAAAATATGTTTTCATCCTTTTTGCGCATTGAGGGAGAGCCTATGCTGATTGCTGCCACTTTTCCACCGAAAGTGTAAATCCTGTAATCCATGGTTTCTTTTCCCGGTTCAGGCTCAATGAGTTTTTCGACAAAGATAGCCGGAGGGATGTGGAGGTAAGCCCATTCAACCGGGCGGTATTTTGTTTCTAACCAATTCGAGCAGTTTTTGATGACTTCCGCAATCGAAAGCTCATTCAGGCCGGGGGAATTTAGTTGATAGCATCCCTCATTGCTTACAAGTTTATCACCATCTTTAAAATCAAAAAAGCGGCCTTGATATTTCAAAATATTCCAGTTACGTCCGTGGTTGGCTTTGATAAAGCACTTTCCGGGCAATTTATCAAAGGGGATGGTTGCGGGATTTTGGGTTTCAAAAAGAACTTTCGCCGAAGGAACACCCATTTCGGCAGCGTATTTTTTTACGGCCAGTTTATCCTGCAAACGTGTAAGCAGCGGATTGCGGTCGTATTTCATGCGCCAGCGTAGTTTGGAGGCAAGGTGTAAGTTGTAAAAACCGGGCATCATCCTGGTTGCGGATTATTGGTTATCACATCCTCAAATACCACTGTTTTCATTAGTTCTTCATATTTACACAACATATCCTCCTCCTGAAATAATACCTCAACCGCCTTGCGTGCCCGTTTCCCAATTACTTTTGCCTCATTCTTATTATCGAGCAGAAACTTTATTCTATTAACCAATTGTTTAATCTCGCCAGGATTGTAAAAAAGTGCAGTCTCACCATCAGTCAATTGTTCTGAAATCCCAAATACCGGCGTTGTTACAATAGGCAGTGAA
>CAYOWJ010000046.1:12751-17040 GCA_964407625.1 uncultured Lentimicrobiaceae bacterium | reverse complement strand
TCGGTACTTTCGTGTATTCCCCAGATTGATGGAATCTCAGCAAAGTATGAAGCATCAATAGCCCAAAAAGTATCAAGCGTATTTGCATAAACCAGGCTGATTTTACTTTTAACCAGGTAATCGCCAAGCCATCGAACAAATTCCGGGTAGTTCTCCTTTGTCAGCGAAGAAAAAACATCTAATACGCTAACTGTTATGCCTTCCTTTTCATACCATTTTCTCACAGGGCCATCTTCCTGGCTGAGAACTTCAATCTGAAAATTCCCTGTCGATTTAAGGTACTTTGCCACTTTAAACATAACTATGGTTGCCCCTTCGATATTGAGGTTGTGCGTAACAAACACCGTTTTATAAAGTGGCCCCTTTTTCTCAAAGTAGTGCAATCGGTTATTCTTGTTGAAATCTGGTGCAAAAAACACCTCGTTATGCTGATTGGGATTATAATATGAATCGGTAAAGCTTTTATGCTTCCTGATTAGGTTAAGATCGTCGGATAAATAAGGAACTGGTTTTTGATGCTTGTTTCGAATTGCTCCTTCATGATGAATGATAATGGCATTGGGATTATACACAACCCGCTTTCCACTTTTTAAAACCCGTAAACAGAGATCAACATCATTGGAAGATACTTTCAAATTGATTTCATCAAAACCGCCTGTTTTGATAAAGTCGTTTTTACCGATCATCATACAGGCAGCAGTAACCGCAGAATAGTTCCGTGCACACAAATCGAAATACATGTACCCATTTCCAGAACTTCCCGTAAAAGGATGATGAGCGGGCTTTTTGTCCATGGTTACAACCACTCCGGCATGTTGAATCCGTTGATCCGGAAATAGCAATCTCGCACCTACTACCCCCACACCTGGCATTTTGCAATACATGAGCATTTGATCGATCCAGTCAGTGGAAATGATTTCGGTATCAGCGTTTAAGAAAATCAGAAAATCGCCCCGGGCAATTCTGACGGCTTTATTGTTCAGCCAGGAATAGTTAAATTCGTTGTTTAACCGTTCAACGGTAAGTACTTTTATGCCTTGTTTTTCGATATTTTGAAGATAATCTACAGTCTGAAGTTCATCACTTTCGTCGTTCGCAATGATGATCTCAAAATTCCGGTAGGATGATTTTTTTATCGAATCGATGCATCTCTTCAGCAACAAATAACCATTGCGGACAGGGATAATAATCGAAACCAAATCATCAAAATTCTTTGATGGATTTAACTTGTAAATTCCTAAACTATTTTCAGTTGCAAATTCAGGCATGGTCACTTTAACCCAATCAATGCCAGAAAAGGTGAGGTAGTTTTGAACGGCAAGCATGCCAGCAATTAAGCTTTCTTTGTTTTTGTGAAGTTGATCAGTATGATTCCTCCAATGGTACAGTATGATTGGCAGATGATCAATTTTGTGTGCAAAATGCGTTGCCCGTAAAAAGTAATCATAATCCTGACTTCCATTCAATTCGGGGTTGAAATACCCGGTTTGCATCATAACCTGTCTGCTATAAGCCACAATATGCCGTACATAGCAAAATGAAAGGGCTAATTCAGGCGACCAGTCGGGCTTAAATGCGGGGAAAGAAGCCAATCCATTATTGTCGATGGTTCCATCATCGGTGTATAAAATGTCGGATTTTTTATTTTGCAGGAAATTTGCGATTTGGACGAGGGCATCTTTTTCAAGCACATCATCGTGATCCATAAAAATGATGTAATCACCCGCAGTGAGCCGAATGCCTTCATTTGATGCTACCGACACCCCTGAGTTTTTATCAAGTCTTTTGTACTTCAGCTTTTTGTGATCACCAAACGACCTCAAAAACTTTTCGACTTCCTGATTTGAATAGTCATCAATGATGATTAATTCCCAATAGGGATAAATTTGACTTAAAACAGAATTTATGGCCTCTTCCAGATAATTAATTGCCGGATTATAGACCGGCATAATGATGCTGAAAAGCGGCTGAAATGAGAATTCCTGCTGTATTCCGATCAAAAAATCAGTCATTTTACTGGTCAATCTGTTTCGGTGAAGAAACTTATGATAGTCATCCGGAAAAAGGTTTATTCCCGATTTTAATTGAAGGATTTCGTCAAAATTTTCGTCACCGGATTGGGCCAACGACAAATGCAGATCTTCATTTAAACCGGGACTCAAAGGCAATCTGCCCTCTTCTTTTCCATATCGAATGAAGTGCAGCAAAGGATTCATCCCTGATTCCTTAACATCTTTATTACTTTTAAGATAAAATGAACTATCGAAACCCCCGGATGGATTTCGCCCTTCAAATCCGCCATAAGTTAAATAGTGCGTCAGGGGATTCATTCCGGATTGTTTAACATCAGGGTTGGATTCTAAATAATAAGTTTCATCAAAAAGACCGCTTTGTGCGATTTCAATTTCATAGAAATGGATTTCCGGCTGAGGAATTCTATCTTCGGCAGGGGTTAAAAAGCAAGGTTTTTGATTTTGAAAATCCTTAATTGTTTCCTGCAATTCGCGAATCTTATCCAATAACTTTTGCTTTTCCTCCAACTCCTACTTCAAAGCCCGGGAAGTGTTTTTTATGATTTCATCTTTTCGTTCTGAAGCCAGCACAACTGCATCTTTACCATATTTCAAATATTCAAGTTCAATCCTCACTTCATCAATTTCCAGATCGCCAATTGTTTTCAAATCAATGAAAATCCGGGATTCAACTGTGTCAAAAAAATAAACCTGATTTTCGACAGTCTTGGCATTACTGCTAATTTCAAAATTTACATTAACTGTTTTACCTGATAAGAAAAATTGGATTGTTTTGATTTTAACCAGATTGAAATCGTTAAGCGGGTCAAACCTGAACTGAGTGACCTTTTTTGGTCTGTTAAGTCTGAATTTCAGCAACGTGGTGTGCCTTAACGCCACAAGACGAAATGAATTTTTTTCGTCAAAATCAGATGCCTTTTCTCTAAAATAAAGCTGGGCATAATGCTGCGAATTCAGGTTTTTTGTAACGTTTAACTGCCAGTCCCAAAAATTTGTAATACTCCCGGTATAGCCATTTTCAGACTTTTCGATTGGGTCACTTAAAACACTGCCAAACTGTTGAGCTTTGTTTTCCAAAGCAGCGTACAGCTTGATAATATCAGGAAAATAGGTTTCTAACAATTCAGGAATTTCTGACTGTGATGAACGAATGTTGAAAATGTCTTTGTCGATAATCCGAATATCCGGCGTCGAAAGTTGAATTCCAAACTTTTGATAAATGCCGGAAATCAATGCCGAAGGATCATCCACAACCCGGCTCACATTGATGAGCAGGCAGCGATCGGCGTGATTTTCGTAAAACGTTAATATTTTTTGGTTATAGTTTTTCCATAATTCAGCGGCAATTTCGGGGTTTTCCCAGATTATCTCATCGGTACCTCTGCGATAGAGTGATTCGATGACTTCCCACGGCGCCCGATAAATCATCACAAAATAAGCATCCGGAAGCAAAGAATCCCAGAAGTCAAGAAACAGCGTTGTTCTGGGGTCTTTCCAACCCCAAAGCGGGTTTTCCGACCTGGCTTCAATCAGATCCAGTGCCCGGCAACGCAGGTTTTCATCAACCGGAATCTGCGAAACAAGTGTAAACCCATTAATTTCAATTCCTTGAGAAAGCAATACTTCCTTATGAAAATCGACCATATCCAGATCTTCAAAATGACCTTTTTCGTTTCCAATTTCTTTGCCCACCAGGCGTTCGCCGATATTTACGCCACAAGATTGCAAAATGGAGGCGGTTAATGACGTCCCAGAACGATGCATTCCAGCAACAATAATGGTAGCTGATTCATGTGGAAACGAAGAAGTGCCGGCTTTTATCATCATTATCCTATTTGGCCTGGTGGCGATTATTCCAAATGAATTTATCCCCTAAAAGTCCGGATAGTTTTTTACCGTCTCCGATGAAATTGACAGCAACCCTTTCCCTTATTTCTGGTTCTAATTTGGGGTAGGTGTTGGTATTTTGCGGAGTAAGATTTACGGGCATAATTTGCCGGATTCCCAAAAACCGATACAGTTCGGCAAGTTCGGTTTCGGGGTTTTCGAAGAAATTTTCGCTTTTAATAAAATGCATCTGCCTGATCGGATAAAACCGTAGCCACCCCGAAATTTGCCTGAAATACATCCCCCTGCTCAAATAGCTAAAACTCCTGTATGGCTGGCTTTCCGTTATCTCGTTGTTGATTAATTTTTGCTCCGCTTCAAATATTCTTTCGTGCTCTTTTGCGATGGCTTCCTCAAACGAATCAAGCG
>CAYOWJ010000046.1:0-12651 GCA_964407625.1 uncultured Lentimicrobiaceae bacterium | reverse complement strand
TGTGAAGGTAAAATCAGATCAGGATGCTGCCTTAAATAATGGAAGAGCGATGATGTACCGCACTTTTGAGCACCTATGATCAGGAAATCTGGTTTTGGCAAAGCGACTTTGGATTAAATCAAGGTGATGGTGCCCCCGTTAGGAATCCCTTCGGGTGGTAAAACCGGAATGTTGGCATTATTTGTAATCAAATCCTTTTCTTTAGTTTGAGATTTAAAGAAGTTGCTGAACAAGCTAAACCAGGCCCTGGTTTTAACGCCTTCTGCCTGAACTTTTTGTTTTTGCAGATTTTGTTTTGATAACTCAACAAAATAGCCTTCGCCTACCCGTGGGAGTTGTTTTTGGTTGATTCTTTCGATAACCAGATCCATATCCGGGTGACGCCCGTGAAGTGCTTTTACTTTCCCACAAACCTTAAAAGGATAAATGAAGCGGCAATGATACTCCTCCGGAATAATGGCAAAACGCAGATCGCTGCGATAAAGCGCTGTGCGGAAGGCTGGCTGATTGGGTGCTTTTGGTGAAATCGTGCAGAGTTTCAAATGATACTCACCCCAATGATTTAAAAACGCCTGAACTTTTTGTGATCGATTAAAAAGTATCATCCCGGTATTCATTCCCGGAAAACATGCAGGAATATCCAATGTAAGAAAGTCGGGTAATGGTATTGATAAGCCCATGCCTGTAAGCCTGTATGGAGCATGAGGAACAGCCAGGTCAAACCGGTCAAGTAACATGAAAATATCATCAATGCTGTCGCAAAGGTGGATGTCGGTATCCAGAAATAATGTTTGCTCGTATGGTGATTGCGACATCCAGAGTGTTTTGGTGAGCAACGGATTTGAATCCGGTTGAGCAACAAGCACTTCATCGAAAACTGGTGAACTGAAAAAATGGTCAGTGAAAACAGTGATGGGAATCCCGGGCATAAATTGCTTCACCTTTGAGGCTGCTAAAATAGCCTCCTGACGCCAGTTCTCACCAATCGCAATAAAGATTATTCCTTTTGACATTTACAAATTTGTTAAACTTGTTCTTTATCTAAAAAATCCTTTTTATAAAATGGACTCTTCCTTACCACGCTAAATTGAAAGATCTCTTTGGTAAATCACTGTGCTGGCGGACAACGAAATAAATTGTAGAAATTCCCAAAATCAGCACAAAAAAACCGACATGGTCGCGCACTATTTGCCAGGGGCCAAGCATTTTTGTCCCAAGCGTATAAATCGTCTGGAAAACCGAAAGAAAAACGACAAATGGCAAACATATCCATGCCGTAACGAGATCATGTTTGTTTGAGAGCAAAGGAAGACCGGCGATGGCAGTGAGCCAGGGTAAATAAAATTGCTGATGTCCAACTTTATAGGAAAGTAAAATTGCCAGAGTTCCCACCACAAAAGAAGATAGCCACGAAAGTCCATTATACCAGGAAAGTAGTATCATCAGTATGGCAACACAAACCACCATCAGAGAGTTGTACTCAACCAGCCATTCTACTATTCCTTTACCACCTGCAACCCAGGGATGAACATGCAAAGAAGATAGAATCGAAAGCAATTTGGCAGGTTTTGAAATACCAACAAACCACGAGGAAAAAATCGAATTTCCCAATAGCAGCCAGGTTAAGCCAATACCGAATACAAATATAGAAATGGCTGAAAATGCAGGCCGCAGACGGATACTCCGATCATCGAACATGAGAAATGGAAGGAATAATAATGGATAATATTTTATCAGCGCAGCCAACCCGATCAGAATGCCCGTCAAAACAAATTTCCGGTCAAGCCTGGCCAAAATGGCAGCAAGTATAAAACCTGCAACAAGTATATCATTCTGGCCGTACCAAAATCCTGCAAAAATTATCAAACCGTTCAAAGGGATACATAGCAGGTAAAATAAAATTGCAGTTTTAATATTGCCAGAATAATTCATCAGACGATACAAAAGGTAAGTGTCAACCACAGCAAAAGCTGCGCACATCAATATCTTCGGACCTAATGGACCAAAAACAGTTGCATAAGCCAAAATCAAATGAATTGGCCCATATGAATATGACACCCATTGTGCCGGTAACGAAAACGCCAGTCTCCATTGGTCCAGGTAAAAAACATAGTCATGCTGGACACCACCTGCAATAACCAATGCCAACATGGCGATTATCCAACCAAAATGAAACATCCACACAAACCTTTTAATCCGGGCATTTTTCATGTTTATCTTGCTAATAATTTGATGAATTCAAAAGTTTAACCACTTCATTTATTCAATAAAAAAAAATGGTGTCCCGGGTTTTCAGGAACCCTGTAATGACGGATGAGTTTTAAGTTTGCTTTTTCGATGTCGTTGAGAATTCGCTTTAAGGGATAGCCTGCATTGTTGATATTCCAATAGTGCTGGCCATCAAACTTCCAGGCAATAGGTCGGGATAAAAATTTCGGGTAAAAAAAACTAATCTTTCCTATGCCTGTCTCAACGTGAATTCGATGCACCAGTTTCATATCAGGTAAAGAAATAATCAGACCGGTTTTTACCACACGGCGCATTTCGATCAAAGCAGGGATGAAATTCTCGTATGGTAAATGTTCAAGAAGCTGACAGCATAAAACCACATCGAAACTATTATCCGGAACAGGAATATTGATAACCGACCCAATTATTGTTGGTTTCAGCTCAGGATCAATGTCCATGGTGGAAATCTCAAATCCGGCATTTCGTAAAAAACCAGCAACAAATCCATTTCCGATGCCGATTTCCAATATTCTTTCGGGCTGTAACTTGTAAACTTCATCAATTTGATGCCAGTAACTGCAAAATCTGCCTTTTTTGTTGTAACCCTTCTGAAAGTAATGCCCTGATTCGACCTGTGTCATAAATATCTCCGCCTAAAATGGTAGTTTAAACATTGCATTATTGATTTTCTTTTAAAGCCAACAAAACCATCACCTGTTAAAGCTCATTTCACTTTTGCAAAATGGTAATGTAATCATTAAACCTTGGAACTCCGATTTTTTCTTTTTCATCCCAAAACTGCAATTGGTCAATAATTGTAAGGCCATTCTTTGATGCCAGATTTCTGACCATTTGTTTCGAAATATTCGACCGCCAGCCATCGGTATCTTTAGTCCGAGACATCGAAATTGTTCTGTAAAAACGATTTCCCAGGTTACCAAAATGTCGCATAAATCCCAACCAAAGTAGGAAATGATTCCTGCCAGGGTGGTGGATTACGGCTCGGCCTCCGGGCTTAAGCACCCGAAAAATCTCCTGCATGTATGAATTAATCACAATTTTTTCGATGTGTACAAATGTGTCGAACGACCAGATGAAATCAACCGAAGCATCTTTTACACCTGCCAAGGTTTTACCCTCGTTAACCACATACATAACATTTGACCGGTTAACAAACAGGTTCCTGCAAAACTCGATACAATTAGGGCTTAAATCTACCAGAATTAAAGTTCCGGCAGTTTTTGCAAGAAAAACCGACCATCGCCCATGACCAGCGCCAATTTCAAGTACTGTGTCATTTTCGCGGATATTTGAAAGGATCAGATTCTGAACCAACGATTCCTTCCAATAATCATAATTTACCTTGCATTTAAGTGCCTGACCATCCCATTCATCACCATTTTTTTTCCAGTCATGTTTTTCATTCCACAGGGTTTTATTAACGTCTATTGAATTTTTCATACGATTATTGAAAGTTTACTTTTCTAAACAATCAATATTTCCGCGCCTTTTCAAAACATGGTCAATTCCGTTTTTGTCGAGGAAATCAACATAATTTGCAAAGAGTTGGGGATAGGTTTGGTTGTATTTTGAATAGTCGGCCATCTCATAAAGTTGTTGCATGTTCTTGAACTTCTTTACCTCATCTGGAGAAATAGATGGTAGTTGCAAAAACGAAGCAAGCTCAATTGTCCTCGAATCGTGAGTGACCCACAAAGCCGGGATTCGTTGCTGCAATGCCATCATGTTTCCATGAAACCTCATCCCAAATGCAAAATCAATGTTGCTTAAAGCATTTTGCCAGGCATTAATTTCATAAAATACCCGTATCCTGTAATTAATGAATTCAATTATCTCTTTGGCTTGAAATATTGATTTTGAGTACATTTGCTCAAAATACTTACTATTTGCAAAGTTCGTTATTTCGTCATCTTTCAAGCACAATGTTGCGTTATGATGTTGAGCCATCAAATCGCTACCCTCTTTAAATGCTAAATCGAAAAGATGTATCGAATCGGGGTGATCATTTAAATAATAGACACTTCTGAAATTCTCTGGTAGAGGTTTTTTATCAATTTTAAATTCCGGGTCCCCATTCATAAAGTTACTTGGACAGCCAATAACATCTACATTTTTTATTCCCAAACTATAAAGTAATTCTGCAGTATAAAATCCCCTTACCCCAATTGTGTTTGATTTGGATGAAAGTATTTGCAGAAATCTCAATAAATCCGGGTTAATTTTTACTTTTTCGGACAAAGATGGGGCCTGAGCACCCAAACCTATGCATACAACCGGAATTTCAATTTTTTCTAAACGTTTTGCCTGTGCTTCGATAGAAAACTTTTCACGAATGTAATTAGCCGCCGGAATTATTACTGTATCATATTTCTTGTTCACCATTTGAGGATCAAAATCTTCACGAAATTCAATTTCATCATGAAGGTTACCAAGGTGAGTTTGAACAGCATGACCAATGATCAAATTTCCGGAATTGGCATTACGGTCGATAAAATTAGCCCTGCTATCTCCCTTGATAGCTTTATTAAACGAAACTGCTCCCCACAAAAGGTAGTTTTTCATTTACCAATTTATTATTCTAAAAAAAACTGAAGTACCGAATTGAAATCCTTATGCGAATTCAAGTATCAAATGCACCGGAATTTTCCTGTTTTATGTTGGCTAACACAGCCAATGAAACCAGTTTGATCGATTTAGCGAGCTGGTGTTTCAGATAATCGAAATACCCGAAAATCCAGGGTTGCACCCTTGCTTTTTTCCCGATAACAACGTCACCATCATAAAAATGAATGGATTCACTTTGTCGGGTAAATGAAGTTCCGGGGAGCCTGTTGTCGGGAATATGCCAGGCGTGAAACTTATCAATCAGCAACTTGGAATACTCCAAAAAAGTATTGGTTTTCCCAAATCCGCCGCCGTAGTCTTCAAGATAGGAAGCATGTATATCTTCACAGAGGTAAATCCCATTCTCGCCGATATGATCGAAGAGCTCCTCAAATGCTGTAATTTGCTGTTGCATTTCATGTCCGCCATCATCAAACAGAATGTCAACTTTCTGGATTTTGGTTTTCAAATCTTTTAGAAATGCTCGGTCCGACTGAGAACCAATAAAAATTTCGATTTGATCTTCTTAAAACTGTTTGCATTCCGGTTTAATATTTATGCTAAAAATTCTGGCTTTGTCACCAAAATAATGTTTTCACATTTGCAGGCTTCCACCCTGCGAAACACCGATTTCCAGCACCACACATTCTTTGCCTGCAAACCGCTCAAAATGTTTGTGATGAACCTCGAAATAATGTGTCCACTTTTGGATGATGTTTTTGCGATTTTTATAGAAATACTCCTCAAGAGGGTTTTTAAGATTATTCATACCTGTATGTTTATGGGGCTTTTACAATAAGGTAGAAAAAGTACCCAAAATAACTTTATTTTCGTTTCTTAAAATTATGGTAGAACACCTCAAAGGTATCGAATTTGGGACTTTCAAGAAGGTCAATGAAATATTGCCATGGTATTGCATAATGTGTAAAATAGCGTCCTGAATCGTTCTGAATATTAAATATCCTATTGTTTTGAAGATTGACAAATGTATCACCATGTGTTTTGAGAAGTTTTACTTCCAGATCATCCATGTTTGGAATGACAACCCTGGATGTTCCTGTTTCTAAAATCCTATTCTCGATTAGTTGTTTAAAAGAAGTATCAATTCTATGAATTAGGTGAATAATATCGTGGAAATGCATACATTCCTGATGGTTGGAATAAGCCCAAAACAGTTCATTGGCTTTAAGTCCATTTTTGAAATCCAAAAGCCCGTTTAATATTCTGCAGATTTCAATGTTTATTATCGAAGAACTTCTATTTAGCCATACCGGATTAACAGTTAGTTTCTTGATAAGGTTTTGATTTAGTCCCAATGCTGATAAAGTCTCAGGTACAGAGCTTTCGCTACTAGCTATGGCGTTATCCCATGAAACGCTACGAACAGCATCAGCACCACTTGCCATGGCCCCTGAAAGGATTTGATCATAACGGATATCAAAATGAGCTAATGATGGATTTGTTACAAGGCTTAGATATTCTGCAAAAGTTTGTGAATCTCTTCGCAAACAACTTTGTTTCCACCTTGATGGTAAGAAGGAAGACCAATGCCTGAAACAAAAAACGTACTCGGTAGGCCAATCTTCAAAACAAGCTGTAAGTTGTTTGAACTGCGCATGAGAGAGTGCTGAAACAGCCTCACCAGAAAACAACAAAATATTTACATAGTTTTGTTCTGCCTCTTTGGCAATTTCTCTCAAGTGGTTAGCATCCCATTGTGGATCTCTGACATTTAAAATATGGGAGTGCTGTCCTATTTTGGTATAGGGATATTCAATCCCTTCTAAAGCTAATAGCTCTCTGTTATCATTCAGGATTTTTTGCAGGGTTGTTGTCCCTGTTTTAAACATCCCTCCGTGTATAATTACGCGCATAACAATTTCTTGGTTGTGTAAAATGTATCATCAACACGGGAAGTCTCAGTTCTAATTCTTCGACTTCGCATTCAAAAGAATTTGAGAGTAAACACCATAAACTTTATTGAGTAAGGCTTCATGTCCAAATTGAGCTATTGCATGTATTTTGGCAGCTTGTCCAATTTCTGATCTAATGGCAGGGTTCTGTATCAAAAAGCTGATTTTCGCTATCCATTCATCTTCATTATATGCTAAGTAACCAGAATAATTATCAACAATAGCATGTATCATAGGAAATGTTGGGGAGGCAATAGTAGGGACTGACACAGCTGCGGCAAGTAAATAACGTAATTCGCTTTTTGTTTCACAAAATGGATTATTTATTTCAAGTGGGGCAAGATTGATATCAAAGCCTTGTATCTCGTTAAACAAATCATTGAGGGCAACTTTCGGACGGATTTCAATTTGATTACTAAATGGGGTTAACAATGAGTATATTGTGACATCCAGAGGCCCAACAAGTACTAAACGAACATTTGGATTCATCGACAATATTTTAGAAAGTGCCCTCTCAATAATACGAAAATTTTCCTGATGAGTATCATTCCCACCAGCAAAACCAATTCTTAGTATTCCATCTTCGGAAGATAGCTTTTTTCTTAGCGTTGCAATATTAGCCAGGTCCATCAAGGTTTTGCTTAAGGTGTTGGGCAAGACAAAGGTATTTTTGCAATACCTGGCAGCGGCAAGTGCTAATGGCTCAGTTGAAAGAATAGCTGCATCAGAATTCATTAACACTAACTTATGCCGGTTTGATACTTTCTGCCAATTCATTCTTTCAGAAACAGGAAGTTTTTTTAGTAGTGAAAATAGCTCCGGAATCATTAATTCCGGTTCAAAAATAATATCGTCAATGTCATATACAAATGGGATATGCCTGTTATGGCAGGTTTTCGAAATTGCTTCCAATGTCGAATCCCATCCGGTGCGAAAAACAACCACAACATCACACAATTCAAGAATTTGGCTTGTTTCATTGCTTTGCGGATGGTAATAAAAGGTTTTCCAACCAAGTTTTTCTAGTGCTTCTGCAATATGCCTGACTCTGAATGTTTGACCTATATTGGCAGTTGGCACACTGCTGAGAAATAAAGCTGTTGGAGGAGAATTTGGGATCCAGATGGCTGACTGATCAATAATTTTTAAACCTCTAAGAATTTCTGTTGCCCAAATATCCGTATGCTCTGACACAAAGCGGTTGTTCCTTAGTGAATGATAAGCAATGCGTAACCTTTCAAATTCATCTAAAACAGTATTGTAAAATGAATGATTGGATGAATTATTTTGAATAAATGTACCCTTGAAGGTACTTAAAGCATTTAACAATGAATATGTTTGTAAATCAATTGATGCCATTTCATTTTCCGGCTTTTTGCGTCGCATGGATGGATCCAGCAACTTGTTGATTTGCACAATTGGGATTGGGTTGGTAGTTGGAAATGAGGGAATGAAGCCAGCCAAAATGGGTTTAAGTGCTGATTGCCAATCGGCTGTCAGGGAATCATATTCCACAGTAATTCTTGGAAGTTCACGTGAATACCTTTCGGCGTCTAATACATATCTTAACCAAAGCAATGCTGCAGTATTGGGATTCACAATGGATGCAGCCTTCATCTCTGGAAATGCAGCTCTTGCAGATAAGGATTTAGCTACATGAAACGGATCGCGCAGTACAAGTACAGTAAAAATGTCAATCCCGATCTCTTTAAATACTGTTTTCCAGAAAGGAAGCAACAAACACAGCCGGGGGCATTTCATAACAAATAATTCTTCTCCTGCAAATTCTGATTGAATAATCATTTTCGCATCCTTGCGGTCATGAATTCTATCCGGATGATTAAACCATTCTGTTGGAACAGGGGAATCACTTTTCCAGGAGGTGCCAGCTGATTGTAAAAGTTTATTATTGAATTTTGCGATTTGAATTGATTCCCAATATCCTGAAGGATTTTCTTCAGTTGATGGCATTAGGTTGACTGAAACCGAGGCTCCCAATAAATTGAAAATGCGTGTCAGGACCGAGGTGCCTGAACGATGCATTCCTAGAACAAGAATAACTTTTTTGGGGAGCATCTAGATATTCTTAAAATTGTTTTCCCGAGTATTCAGTTTTTCAACTGAATAATTCAGAAATGGCATGGATTCTTTGGGAAGCTTTCCAAATAAAATAGGTTCCTGACCTGGAGGTGTATAATCTCTACCTCGTAGTTGACGGTATTCATTATGAAAAATCCGGCCTGGATGCTTATCGCGGGGCACATTGGTGGCAACACCGCCATGAAATTGATGGAATGTCCCCTCGCCGAGAAGAACTACCAGTGGTATAATAGCTTCACATGCTCGTTTGTAAAAGTCGGGGTTGACTAATCCTCCGCCCGAAGACACGAAGTTCTCATCAAATCCTTTTAGTTCTTTGAATTGGCTTTTACTAATTGTAAGGCAATTACTTTCCGCTAATGGAAGAAACCAACCGTTACTACTTGATCCTGCAAGGCTGGATATATTGAATAGACTATACCCGTTCCCCTTCCAATCAATAGTTTCAAGCAACTTATCTTCAATTTCCTGATTATAACCTTCGGTCATCGAAATGTTTTGTAATTTAGGCCCAAGGTGGTATGCAATTGTAGCGACAATAGGATTTTCAAATGCTTTAAATGCCATCAGGGTATAATAAACCACTTTAGGGCTGAGCATGCGGGCGCCGTCAATACAAATCATTATCAGGTTTCCTTTTGCAATTTCAACACCGGCATTGATGGCAGAATTGGGTGCTGGAGTGGCTTCCCTTCTATATAAATGAAAATTTATCCCAAATGATTTTACCATCTCCTCACCCAATGCTTCATCAGAGCCATTGTCAATAGCGATTACTTCATATTGTTCACTGTCAACGTCTTGCTGGAATTCAGTTGATAGGGTATAGAGTGTACGGGGTGCCTCCCGCTTCATATTGTAAAAAATGACAATAATTGATAATATAGGATGTTTCATAAATAAAAGAATTTAGAAACTTGGATAATTATTTGATTTCCCACCAACCTGATGGAGTTTTAAGCGAATGAAAGGTGTTGTTACGCTTATCGGAGGCAAAAACTTTTTGATCTTTTACGATTGTTTTATAATGGGAATGTCCTTTAAAAATTGATTCTTTAACAATTGTGAAAAACATACCCTATTCTTTGACAATGTTAAAAAAGTGGTTATTGGCAAAATGAAGATGAACAGAAAGAGATTCATGCATTGATTGAATTTCCTGATCAATTATATAAACAACACTATTCAACCATAAAGCACCTTTATAATCAGGAAACCAGAAATCAGTTTTTATTGTGGAGATTCTGCAAATAATCAGTTCGTTGTAAAACATTCAGTGATCAAAAACAAATGCTTCAATACGCCTCAGATGTGGCAACCAGAGCTCGAATGAAGCATCATTCCTGCAAACCCGAATTAATTCACTCAATAATTTATGCGGATCTGACAGATGCTCCAAGCAATGTGATGAATAGACATTTTCCACTGAGTCATCTTTGAAAGGAAGATTTTCTTTTTCGAAATCAACAACAAAATCTACTCCAGGAATTGAAAACTTGTCAACACCAATAAATCCGGTTTTCTTATTTTTACCACAACTCAAATCGATACAAATATTTTGGTTGATATTGTTGTAACTCAAACTATCCATCACTTCAGTGTTGATTTGTCCCTAGTAGGAATTCTACTCCAATAGTTTCAATCATTTCTTAATGTTCTTCTTGTCAGACATCCTTACACTGATACATATCTAATAATGTGGTTGTTATGAACTTTTCCGGACAATTTGTATCCGAGTGAAATTATGTTTATTTTAAACCATTCTGATTCGATAATCCCATTATTATCTTCAATTATGATAATAGGTTTGTTCCGAATGATTTTATTCAAAGCCCCAGTCAATGCTTGCTTTTCATAGCCTTCAACATCCAGTTGAATTATTGAAATTTTACGATTTGAAGAAATGACTTGATCAATTGAAACCAAGCCAACCTCAACAGTTAATTTTTGATCCTTACTCATAGTGATCTTACTTCCACCACCAAGGTTTTTACCTTGCCTGCTACGAATTTGCAACTGTGCTTTTGCCTTTGCTTCGCCCAGTCCCTTGTTTTGAATCTCTATGTTTTGAAGATTATTTAAGCGAATTGTGTTTTTTGCACAATAGTAGTTTTCATAATTAGGTTCAAAAGCCCAAATCTTTGCATCAGGAGCCAAAGCTGATGATATGGCTGGTAAAAAATCCCCGAAAAATGTACCAGCATGAACTACATCTCCATCCTTACAGTTTTCTCGTATAAATTCAATTGTTTCAGGCTCATGTATTTCGCTTCTGAGGATACATTGGGAAACCGGCCGATGGGCTGATGCTACTGGAACACAGTATTGACCATATGCGTTGGATGCTGGTAACCAATTGATATTAAGTAATTCATATGCTAGTTTTTCAATATCTTCTTTTGAATAATAATGAAGCCACGATCCATTTGAATTTAAAAGTTTATCAACAAGTTTGGGTAAATTTTGATTGTTGTATAATGGATTCTTGTTTTTTGAATATAGACTTTCGTTCAGGTTAATAGCTTGTTGGCATATTACAGAAAGGCATTTTCCTTTCGTTGAAATAATATCCTCATAACGGATAATATTCACAGATGGTAATAAGGTGACATATTCATTGAAAAACCAATTGAGGATAAAAATTTGTCTGTCAATAGTATGGTTGATAGTTAATAGTGTTTTAGAAAAACATGGATCAATGGCCTCTGCCACTGGAAGTCTGCCTTTATTCACCGACATATCGACGGTTTGCCAGGAGGCTAATATTGCCAACGGATTTCGAATTATAGCATAGCATCTGAATTTTGGATAAAGTCGATTGAGTAGTGCCGTAAAAGCAGCATTATGTTTGATAATTAATAAAAAATCATTTGATAGATGTTTATCAAAATACACGAAACCGTTTTCTGCTCTGGTTTCGCGTAAACCAGTTTTCGAAGTTTCATCCGGGAAATAATTATCCGAATTAGTTCCTTTTATATGTCGAGTGTGAGCTTTATGAAATTGTAGAAGCTTATAGCGGGAGTTGTCAATAAATTCTTCAACCAATGCCTGAATTTCATTCGTGTCCTTATCAGCAAAATCTAAAACATTCATAGGTTCTTGCAGAGCAACAACATCTTCGAGTGAAGATAGAAGACGGCAAACTAATGTAGTTCCAGAACGATGTATTCCTGTGATCAGGATATTTGTCATTTGTTGGGTGCTTGCATCCACAATGAATCAAGTTTTTTCAAAATAGAACTAAAAGCTAATTGTTCGTTCTCAATTAAATGTTTTTTGACTGTTTGATTGGCATTCTGAAGAATTTGGTTTCGGGATAAAGTGCTCATGTTTAATGTATTGGCAGCTGCTTCAAAAATATCCTGTGCTGAGTATTCAGGCATTCTACAGTTGTGCATATTATGGCAATACGAAAGATTGCCTATGCAATCGGGGCAGATGACAAATGTTCCAACAGCCATTCCTTCGAGGGCAGGCAGGTAAAATCCTTCAGAAACTCCTGGAAGAAAAACTGTAATAAAACTGTTAGCCATGGTTTTTATAAATTCAGTTCTAGGAATCTGCTTAAGAAGACACACGGCTTTTATGGGCAGATTTACACAAAGGGCTTCTAATTCTTTTGCAATTTTTGGATTTTTCAGGCCGACAATCAAAATATCAATATCCTTTTTACAATCCGGTTGATATAAATCTCTTATTTGTGAATAATCAATCCCGTTAGGGATTGTGAAAACAGGACCATTAACTTTGCCGGTTGCCAAAATTGAATTGGCAACTTCCT
>CAYOWJ010000045.1:15529-18287 GCA_964407625.1 uncultured Lentimicrobiaceae bacterium | reverse complement strand
AACCTTACTTTTTTCCTGGCTCAACCCGAAAAGTGGTTTTTCCAAAACATGGTTTTCCTTCGGTGGTTATTCCACGCACAATTACATCATAGCCGGTGCAATAATCGGAGGTGAAAAAAGAAAAGGAGGCTTTGCCGTTTTGAAGGCTTACTTCAGGATTCCAGTAAAGCAGTGTTCTGAAATCGGGCATGCGGCTCTGTTTTTTCTTCTCATCGCTGTAATCGGGTAATGGAAAATCAGATGGAGGTGTAATAGCCTGGTATTCGAGAAATACCGATTCTTTTGGAAAAGTATATCCTGCAAAATTGTCCGTGTTGGTCGTAATCAAAATAATCCCATCAAGACTAAAATCGCCGAGATAATGTGTGCGGTTGATCACGTCGATTCGCTCAATTTTTGATGGGGAGATTTTTAACAGGTCATCCACGTCAAAAACAGGTACATTATCCAAAAAGATATAGCCGCAATTATTCATCCGGTTGGTTTCGGCATTGATCACCTGAAAATATGATTTCCCCTTTTTCTTTTTTACCGAAACAGCCGTAATAATTTCCTTAAAAACATCTTCGAGCGTCGCAAGATCAATAAAGTCCTTGATTTTAACAGAGATCTCTGGGTTTCCAAAAAGCAGGGAACTTTGTTCGCTATTTTCGCCTATGACCGAATCTTTACTTTTATAAAATCGGGCTGCCTGAAAATTGACGTACATTTCCTCGATTAATTTTTTGTAGGAAGTATCAATCATCTGGTCTGTTTCTTTTGATGAAGGATAATTACCGGCAAAATCGTTGTTGATCAATAGTTCCAGATCTTTTTCGGGATCAGGATCGGTGCAGATAAAAATATCGCAAAGGTCGGTGGCATGGTTTAGCGAAAAGACAAATTCCCCGTTTTTTCGGGAGTTGAGGATGTGAAACTGAGGATTTTCGCCCAAAACCGAAATATAAATCATCGCATTTGGTTCTGGCTGATTTGTTTTTTTATTCCGGATAATTCCGCTCACGCTCACATCTCTGATTTCGGGCAACCACAGCAGGTTTTCGGAGGTGTTGGTTTTTTGAAAGTTTCTATTTTCGAAATAAAAACGGTCTGCATCTGTATTTGTCCCCTGCTTCACCACCGAAACCGATACATGCGCAAAATCTCCCCGGATAGCCGTTGGCGCCAAAAGGTTCATTTCGACCAATTCTCTTTGCTGATAGCTGTCGTTGCTGGTTTTTACGGCAATTTCGATAAGATTACCGCCATCAGCTTTTACATCCCTGACGGGAAGTTTCTGGCCGTTTTCGGGAAGTGGGCGCTCGGGGTTTATCACGGTTATCGCAGTTGTAAAGTAATCGTCCGGGTTAAGATTTCTCAAAAAACTGGTGTAAGCCCTCAAATAATAATTCCCTGACAAGGCTTCTTCGGGAATCCCGAAATTTCCCCTGGCAATCCCGTCTTCAATCCTGAATTTCTTTTTAACAACTGTTTTTTGGTCACTGCCAGATAATTCGACGTAAAGCACCTGGCTGAAATCCGATACAAAAGGTGCTTCATTAACAAAAACATGGGCCACAAACCAGATTTCTTCACCCGAAAGGTAAAAATTCCGGTCCGTAAAAAGGCTGACAGTTTCGGTAATGCCATCGGTAATGCCTTTATTTGAAGGCTCTTTAACCATCTGACCTGAAACAAAATGAGTGGTCACAATGAAAAACAGAAGTATCGTTAATGTTTTTTTCACTTCAAAATAAATTGATATCTAAAATTAATATTCTATCCAAAAATCAGGTTTTACAATTGTTCCACCTCTAAGCTGGCAATCGATGCAATCCTGGTTTGGAAAAGCTCTGATTCCGTTAAGGTTGGTGGTTAAATAGAGCGGCCATTCGCTTGGATTACTCATATAAATTGTTCCAACATTTTTGTAATCGGCATCCTCGAGCGTACAAACACCATAGCGAAAAATTGCTGCCGGCCGGTTAACAAAAATGCGTTTTTCGGAAATGCCGGCAACCAGGAAGGCCCCAAAAACAGTCTCACCTGGAGTTTCGGCATTAAAAACATTTCCGCGGATCTGGAAAGGCTGTTTGGTGTATAAACTTCCCTGTGTTGAGTTTTGCTCCCTTACATCGTTCCAAAAGGCGTAGGCTTTTTCGGAGATGGTAAATTGTTTCACAAGTAAACTGTACCTTTCCATAAGTTCCCGCGTTTCGGTGGTGACATAGTTTAACGGAAATTTCGTGACCACTGGCTCCGACAAACCCCTTGTTTTAAAAGTAAAAAGTTGCCCGATGTTATCAGTCCTCCAGCAGGTTTGTAGCGAATCGACATCGTAAACGGGCCGTAATCTACCTTCATAAATATGGCTGATGAGAAAGTCAGAGCGGTATTCATAACTTCTTTCCAACCGCCACAGATAAAAATTCGTATCGCTTTCGGCCTTTTTGGTGTTGAGATAAAACTGGTACCCCTCAAAAGGGAATACGCCGTCTGGATTGGCGTGAGCTTCGAAGATGGCATAAACCGAATCAATTCCGACCGGGGTTTTCAAGGTTTCAAAATCCGACTGATAGGTTTTCCCGTTGGGTGCGACAATCCGGGTTTTGTATTTTTTGCCGGCAACTCCCTGAATTCCACCCGGGGAGGTGGAGTAAATCCCAGGTGCAGTTTCGCTTAAAACTTCAACGGTTCCGTCATCGTCCATGATAGAAACAGTATAATCCGAAAGTGGCAAAAACTCCGGTGTATTTACTGTGGAAGCCACCGAAAGTTT
>CAYOWJ010000045.1:0-15429 GCA_964407625.1 uncultured Lentimicrobiaceae bacterium | reverse complement strand
CGGCAATCCATGCAATCCTGGCTGGGCAGAGCCATTCCACCCTCGTTGCCGGTGGTTAAAAAAATTGGCCATTCAGCCGGCGTACTGTGATAAATATCGGCAACATTATTAAAATCAAGTTCGGTCAATTCACAAACTTCATAATAAAAATGTACCGGTGGCATGGGGCGGTCAACAAAAATCCGCTTCGACGAAATACCGGCTACCAAAAAGTAGCCCAGGACGGTTTCATCGGGAGCCTGATCGTTGGAAACATTACCTTTAACCTGATATGGCTGCCTGGAATACAAATTATCCAGATCGGAGTTTTGTTCTTTTATCGAATTCCAGAATGTGTAGGCCTTTTCCGAAATAGTCAGTTGCTTTACAAGAAGGCTGTACCTTACCGAAAGTTCACGGTTATCGGTGTTTACGAAATTCAGCGGATAGTTTTTTACCAAGGGCTGCGAAAGTCCCAGCGTGTTGTATGTAAATATTTGCCTGATATTATCTGTCCTCCAGCACGTTTGCAACGAATCGGCGTTGGCCAGCCACCTCAAATCGCCCTCATAAATGTAGCGGATTTTAAAGTCGGCTTCGTATTCGTAGGTCCGGTCCATCCGCCACATAAAAAAGTTCGAATCGGTTGCTGCCAGCGCGGTGTTCAGATAAAACTGATAGCCTTCTGTTTGATACTGACCTTCGGGGTTATCGCGGGTTTCAAAGGCGGCATAAACCGAATCGATTCCGACCGGATTTTTCAATTCTTCAAATTCTGACTGATAATTTTTTCCTTGAGGTCCCAAAATCTGAATTTTATACTTCCGCCCCACAACACCTTGTATTCCTGTGGCTGAAGTCGAATATGTCCCTGGCGAAATTTCACTTAAATCCTCCGAATTTCCAGCATCATCAAGAATTTTCACATGACAACCTCTTAGAGTAATCAACTCCGGATTCTCAACCGAAGTTGCAAGCGAAAGTTTGATGTAATAAGGGCCTGGTTCGTTGGTGATCATTCCTTCAACCACCAGAATATCTTCATACTTGCTGTCGAGCTCAGGCCAGTATTTTTCGACACACGAAAAAACAAGCACGAGCAGGATTATCATAACAAGATTAACGATTTTAATCCGCATAATTCCCAAGTTTAAAATCGTAAGTAACCGAAAAAATCGGGCTTCCAAAAATGGACATTTTATAGCCGTTGATCAGGCCGTTTTCCGATTTAAAATACACCGAATAGGCGTTATTGCGGCCCGTGAGGTTATAAACCGAAAACACCCATGAGCCATGAACTTTTTTCTTTTTCTTCAGGTTTCCCTCGAACGTGAGCGAAACATCCACCCTGAAATAGTCGGGAATCCGGTATTCGTTGCGCAGCGAATAGCTCAGGATTTTTTGCCCGTCCTGGTAATAAATCGAGGTGGGATAAGTAATTGGCCGGCCTGTTGAATAAACCACGTTTCCCGAAAAACTCAGCCGCTTCATAACTTTGTAATTGGCCACAACATTGATGCTGTGCGGCTTGTCGTAGTTCGCTGGATAACGGATTCCGAAATTATTTTGTTCGCCGGTAATTTTATTATCCACCAGAACATTGGCGCTGGCGTAAGTATAATTAATCCAGCCGTTCCATTTTCCGAAAGGCTTTTTAAGCATCAGCTCGATTCCAAAAGCATCTAGTTCTCCCTGCAAAATATCCCTTTCGGGAAATTCATTCACAACCAGGTCGGCTCCATCTTTGTATTCGACAAGTTTATTTACTTTTTTGTAATAGCCTTCAACGGATGCTTCAATCAAACCGGCGACCAAATTTGAATAAACACCAAGCGAAACCTGGCTGCCATCCATGGGGTCGATGTTGTAATCGCAAAGTTTCCATTTATCGGTTGGTGAGAGGGCCACAGTATTTGAAAGCATAAAAATATACTGGTGGAGTGTGTTGTAGCTGGCTTTTACCGAAAGATCCTGATTGATCAGGTAGGTTGCGGCAAAACGGTAATCGATGCCCGAATAATTTTTAATGATGGCGTTATTGTCGAAATTCAATGTATCGATAACTGTTTCGGGGATTTTGGGCGAATCGGGCTGGTATTGGTAAACTTCGTTAGGCCCGAGGTAGGCGTAATTATTAAACCTCAGCCCACCGTACAAAGTCAGATTTGGCAAAGCTTTCCATTCATCATCAACAAACAGACCCGACTCGATTCCTTTCTCAGTTCCCAGGTCGATAGGTTCGACCAGCGAGCCGGAATTTAAGGGAAGATAATCACCGTTGTTCAGATCATATAAAATTGAGTTGAGGCCATAAGTGATGGTGTGTTTGTCGTTTAAACGATACGAAAAGTTCAGGCTTGCCTCATAATGTTTAAGCTCGTAAGCCAGGCTATAGGCCGAAAGTGCGTAATCCTGGTTTTCCTCGGTAAAATTGTACTTGTCGTAGATAAGCGTAAAATCAAGGTCGTGACGGTTGTTGAAAGTATGAAACCAGGATAATGATGCGCCGGCATTTCCGTAGTCGTTTTTAACCTCTGAAGCAAGGTCTATTTTATCGTAACTATAATATGTGAAAAGCTTCAGTTGGTTTTTTGCATTGATGTGATAGGAAAGATTGGTCACCAGATCGCCAAACTGGCCACTGCTGTTTTGTACTTCTGGAACTTTAACAAAATTCAAAACCCAATCGGAGTATGTCGAACGAAGGCCAACCAAAAAATTGAGTTTATCCTTCACTATTGGCCCTTCAACAAGCAGGCGGGTGGTAATCGGACTTATTCCGCCGCGTGCCGAAAATTTCTCAGGGTTGCCCTGTTTGGCGCTCAGTTCGAAAATCGACGAAAGCCTGCCGCCGTATTTTGCCGGAATATTGCTTTTGTACAGCGTAAAATCGTTAACAACGTCGGGGTTAAAGGCCGAGAAAAAGCCAAAAAGGTGGGAGGTATTGTAAACAGGAATATTGTTGATGTAAAACAGATTCTGGTCGGCAGGGCTTCCGCGTACGTTAAATCCAGAACTCCCTTCGCCCACATTTTGAACGCCAGGCAGCAACAGCGCAACTTTTACAATATCCCGCTCGCCAAGCACAACAGGAATTTCCTTGATGTTTTTGATGGCAATTTTTTCGTAGCCCATCTGAATTCCCTTAACGTTATGCCGCGATTCGGACCGGATTTCGACTTCTTCCATCAAAAATATTTTACTTTCGAGCGTCAAATCCAGATTGCCATTCGAGAGCACCTCAACTTTGTATTTGGCTTCTTCGGTATCCACGCTTCGCACAACCAGCGAATATTTGCCTTTTGGCAGGGTAAGATTATAAAACCCGTTATTGTCGCTTGCTGTGCCGGTTTCGAGTTCTTTAACAAAAATAGTTGCCCCGATTACCGGAGTGCCGTCTTCGGCATTTTTAATGACTCCGCTGATGGTAGCTTTTTTAAGGTTGACACCATCCTTTTTGTTGCCCACCACAAAGGTTTTAACGACAAATTCGTTGGCTGTCCGGAGGAATTTCTTTTCGTCGGAAACCGACTTTTCCAATGTATCTTCTCCGGCAGCTATGTTTTGCGGCAACTTGAAAAAATCAGCTGGCAGGGCAGTACGTATTTCGTTTTCGTTGGTTAAAAAGATATTGCCGTTTTTATCAATCGAAACTTTGATCTGATACTTCCCGAGGTTTTCGGTTAAACATTGTTTAAGTGGAATTTCATCTTTCGTAATCACCATTTTCAGGTCAGGAAAACTTTTGACATCATAAAAAAAGCGAACATGGAAGTTGCTTTCGGCCTTTTCGACAAAAACACTCCAGGCCAAATTGTCGTAAGCTTTGTTGATTAAAATTTCAGCAGATTGACTCTTAGCCTGAACCAACCAAAAGAAAAGCATTGTAATTAACAGACCTGCTTTAAGAAAACTATATTTTACCTGAAGATAAGTCATCACAATATTGCAATAAAAGTTTCATCGTACTGAGGTTAGCTTTTGCGTATCTGATATTATTTTTCTTCATAAAAGCTTTGATGGCTTTGCTGTTTTGAGAAAAATAGTTGAGAAAAGATTTCTGGTTAGTCACTTTAGTAAGTTGCCCGTTTTGATAGATATAGTTTGTTGAAATGAGTTTTGAGAAATGCCCGTTGGGGGAAGTTTTGGAATAATCGGCAATGAACGTTTTCTGGTGTTTGGTGAGAAAAACGAAATTCCCGCGATAAACTTCTTCATAAAATCCTGCTGACTGCTGATTTATCTTCGTTGAAAGCAGCCGGGTAAAAGTGTGCCCACCAATATTGAAGGCATCGGTTTTTAAAATATTACGCGCTACAAAAATGGTGTCTCCGTTGTTTAACCTTGTCCGCAAAACTACCTGATCGGTTTCGGCATTGTACATTAAATCGACGTTTTCATAAAGTGTTCCCGAAATTTTAAGGGTTCCTTTTGTCCATGTTTCTGATGGAAAATAAGGATTTCCAGCGGCCAGGAAATGCGACGGAATGTACTTTTGGCCATTTACCAGAACATCGTCAGTTCCGTAAAATTCCCGGGTGATTTCGGTAAGATCGCTTGACGATTTATCAGGTTTAACCTGCTGGGCTGCAGCTGTAACGGCAAGTAAAAATGTGATGATCAAACAATTCAGAATTCTATTCAGGCTATAAAAATATGATGACATGTTAACGCTATTAGCAACAAAAACTGACTCTTTTAGAATTTGTAAAATTACAAGCATTTTAAGATTTAGCAGGGTTTATTTTAGAGGATTTTTTGATGAATTTGCTTGTCATGAAATCTCTGCCGGAGGAGGTTTGTTTATTTCAATTTCGTTGGCGAAAATGGCGGTGTCATTAAAAAAAAGAGGCTGCCCCGATTATGAGACAGCCTCTTTGATTAAGTAATTTTTATCCGGAATTAGTTTTTATCCCAGAAAACTTTAACGTCCATTTCATCTCCGCCAATTGCAGCAGCAGCAGAAGTATAGTTAGAAGCATTTAATGTCTGCTCATTAACAGGATAGGTAAATCTTTTAGGAACTTGTCCATCGCGGGTTTCAGGAGCTGGTGGCAGGTTTAACACAGGAAAATCCAATCTTCTCCATGAATTCCAGCCATTAATTCCTCTAACATACGAAGCTAACCATGATTGGGTTCCAATTTTTTGCTTCCAGTTTCCGGCGGCAGTTGCATAAGCTACATTAGCCTGTGCAAGGTAAGCGGTAACTTCGGCATCGGTACCACCCCAGTGCAGGATTGAGGATTCGATTCCTTTGTTGTACCAGGTAGCAGCGTCACCACCAACTGAGAAGCCTCTTTCGGCTGCTTCAGCAAGGTAGAAAGCAAGTTCGGTATAATCTAAAAGTACCATAGGATAAGTTGGTTCCTGAATAGGATCAGCAATGTGTGAGAATTGTGAGAATGAATTGCTTTCTCCATAAGTTCCACCAAGATAAACCTCACCAAACATTGTAAAATATTTATCTAATCTTGGGTCGGTAAGGCCATTCATTATATCAACGATGGTATTTGCAGGAACAAAGTCGTGACGACCGCTCTGAACCAAATCCTGATACAAAGGATTTGAGTTTGATCCGGCTTCATAAACAAACTGACAGTTTTCGCCCATGGCAAATCCACCGGCATAAGCTGATTCGACAGTTGATTTTGCAAGCGCTGCGTCAGCGTCAGCAATGGTGATACCTAAGCGTACTTTAAGCGTTGCGCCAAACTTTTTCCACATGGCAACATCGCCTCCAAAAAACAGGTCATCATCGCTCGAAAATGAGCCATAATCAGCATTTAATCCTGATAAATCAGCAGTAGCCCTTTCGATCAGGTTTTTGTAAATGGTGAAGGCATCATCATAAACCGGTGAAATGTTATCAATATCCAAAGCTTCGGTGTATGGAATATCTCCAAACATATCAACCAGAATACTGTAGCAATACACTTCCATAAGGTCGATTACGTAAAGCCTGTTTGCCTTTGCGGTTGTAGCATCCACACCGGCAACAACTTCAGCCTCGGTAAGCATTTTTGCTTCTTTAAGGTCTCTTAAAATGTCGCGGTAATAGGTGCGGAAATTATTGTCCGGAATAGTCCTGTTGATAAGATCATAGTTTGATTCATCAAGATAGGTAGTTTCGGTCCAATATTGAGCGAAAAGTTTAAAAACGTTAAGGTTAACATTGGTACTTGCTTCTTGGTCAGAAAGTGCTTTTTGAGCATTTGCAAACAAAAAACCGCCTGGAACAGCTACCGGATGTTTTTTATCAGTGTTAAAATCCTCAAAATCCTTAGTACAGGATAACGATATCCCAATTAATACTATAAATAATAAATATATTCTTTTCATATTAGTACATTATTAAAATTGTAAATTAACAGTAAATCCTAAATTACGAATGCTTGGCATAACACCGCTCTGCCATCCCTGGATATTACCAGCGCTCTGGCTAGCTTCCGGGTCGGCGTGTGGGAGGTTTTTGCTCATGATCCAAAGGTTAGAACCAACGAGGCTAAAGGTTGCACCTTTAATAAAGCTGCTGGCCAACATTGTTTGTGGCAGTGAGTATGATAATATTACTTCACGAAGTTTAATATAGGAGGCATCATAAACAAATGCAGCATTTGGATTTCTTGAATAACCAAAAACACGATAGTCATCACCGGCAACACGCGTTGTATTTGTTGTACCATCAGCGTAAACAGCATCCAAAATTAAACCACCACTGGTTTCATCATCAGTAAGCGGATCTCTTACGTTGTTTCCTAAGTCGTTGGTAAATACAGTTTCTTCATATAAACCTGTTGCCATTCCATAATACTGGTCAAGTGAGAAAACGCTTCCACCTTGTTGAAAATCAATCAGGAAGCTGAATGCCCAGCTTTTGTAAGTGAATTTGTTATTGATACCACCGGTCCAGTCAGGATTTATGTTTCCTAAAATTTCGTTTGATGTCGAGGTTTTCAGATAATAACCATTGGCACCAACAACTCTTTTTCCTGAAACGGAGTCATAAATATAATCAGTTCCCTGGATTGTTCCATAAGGTTCGCCTTTACGGGCATTGATGGTAACACCACCCTGGAGAGCTGCCAACTGTAAGTTTTCGAGGTCAGCATCCAACGAAACAACCTTGTTGCGGTTTCTTGCCCAGTTAAGCATAATATCCCATTTGAAATCGTTGGTTTGATATGGTGTTCCGTAAAGTGTTAATTCAACACCTTTATTGGTAACTTCACCAGCATTAACATATTTACTCGAGTATCCTGTTGCGTAAGAAACTGCAACCGGAATAATCTGGTCAACAGTGCTGTTGCTATAAACGGATAAGTCGAAACCTAACCTCTTTTGCAGGAATGTCATTTCCAAACCAGCTTCTAAGCTTTCTGTTCTTTCAGGTTTGAGGTCGGTATTATTCTTGGTGCTTGGTACCGAAAATAACACGGTGTTGCCAAATATTGCATTTTGAGTATAGGTGTCATTGATACTTCCCCATGGAGCATCGTTACCTACCTGAGCATATCCTAATCTAACTTTACCAAGTTGTAACCAGGTCGATTCCATCAGATTTGAGAAAAGGAAACTTCCCGAAACTGAAGGATAGTAATAATCATTCTGTGCTTCAGGTAAAGTTGAAGATTGATCTCTTCTGATGGTAGCATCCAAATACAGGTAATTTTTGTAGCCTAACGAAACACTTGCATAAATTCCGTTTACGCCAATTTGCCTGTAGCTTTCTTCAGGAGCAAGTCTTGGGTTGATGCTATTGCCCAATGAATACTGGCCGGGAATTCTTAAACCGCCATCGGTTGATTCGAAAGTCTGGTCAATTGTATTCCTTCTGATATTGGTTCCCAATAATGCGGTCAGGTTAAAATCTTCGGTAATATTTTTATTGAACCTTGCCATGAAGTCAGCATTGGTTTCCATAAAACTTCTGTCGAAACGCGAATAACCTGAGGTAACATCAGGACGACCAACGCCGAATTCACCTGAAGCGGAACCAACGGCTTTTCTTTCTTCCTGTAATTCGCTATAAGTATCAACCGACCAACGACCCATAAAACTTAAATAATCGGTAACTTTCCAGTCGGCTTGCATGTAACCGATAATACGATCTCTTTTATCGGTTTCGTAATTCTGATAACGTTGGAAGTATGGATTGTCCCAATAGGCTGGCACTGCAAGGTCGAATGGACTATTAGGATTCCAACTGATGTTTTTGCCAGTTTCATCGTAGAGCTGTTCCTGCAATTTATAGTCAACGTTCATTTGCATCCATTGACGGAATGAAGACATAATATTATCGCTATAACCGGTCGAGTTACGGCCTTTGCCCATGGTATTAATATAATTGGCAGAAGCTGATACGGTTAAGTTTTTCAAAATATCATAAGAACCATTGAACAGGAAGTTGTTTCTTTTCAACGAACTATTTGGTAAAAGACCTGTCTGATCAAGGTTGGTATATGAAAGTCTGAAAGTTGAAGCATCGCCACCACCGGTAACATCAACACTATTTGTAAGCGACAAAGGATTCTGGAGGAAATAATCAGGGCCATTGGCTCCTGCAACCCATGGAGTAGCTTTTTGATAATTTGGTGATTCAGGCCAGTACGAATCCCATTGGTAAACACTGATATTCGGATCAAATTTTTGTCCCATTGAAGCGTCTTCGTATGTAGGAACGGTAAAATCGAGTACGCCATCACCGTTAACATCCCAAACGTATTCAAAGCCATACATTGGTGTTCCGTCAGGCAAAGTTTCTCCACTGTAAAATGAGCTTCCATAACCTGCACCATATTGTTTCTGATAGGTTGGGAAAGTGCTTTTTTCATAAAACCCGGTTGTTACGTTCGAATTAATCGAAACCCCGAGTGTTTTATGTTTCCCTAATTGTTTTGTGCCTTTTTTGGTGGTAATAATTACAACACCATTGGCAGCTCTTGAACCATAAAGTGCAGTTGCGGCGGCACCTTTCAGCACGTTTACCGACTCAATGTCGTTTGGATTAATGTCGGAAGCAGCGTTACCATAGTCAAAACCGCTACGGCCTCTCAACTGACCTGAATTGTTGGTGTTGTCGTTGTTTACCGGAACACCGTCGATAACAAATAAAGCCTGGTTGTTACCGGTAATTGAAGAAGAACCTCTGATAACTACATTGGTTGACCCCCCCATATTACCATTGGCTTTAATCTGAACACCAGCAACTTTACCAGATAAAGAATTAATGAAGTTGTCACTTTTTACTTTACTGACTTCATCTCCGGAAACCTGCTGTGTTGAATAACCCAGTGATTTTTTCTCACGCGAAATACCCAGTGCTGTTACAACAACCCCTTCGATGGCAGTAGCTTCAGGCACTAAGGTAACGTTAATTGCACTCTCGGTACCGATCTTTTTCTCAACTGTTGTCATCCCTACAAAGGAAAAGATCAGACTTTCGGCTTCTGGCGGGATGTTCAGGGAGTATTTACCCTGCATGTCCGTGGTAGTTCCGTAAGTTGTACCCTTTACAACTACCGAAACCCCCGGAATGGTACTTCCATCCTCAGCATTGGTTACAGTACCCGTAATGGTCCTGGTTTGCGCTTGTACAACTTGCATCCCGATGAAAAGCATCAGGGCAAGGAAAATTGTAAATTTTCTCATAATTGAAGTTTTGGTTATTAAATTAAATTAAACAATCTGAAAATTAATTAGTTAGTAAATTTATTAAATTTGATAAAGTGTTGCGTAAGTAGTTTTTTTTAAAGCATTAAAATTTGTTCTCTCCTTCTTGCCTATCAAAAATTGAATTCATCAAACAAATTAACACAAAATTAATGTAGCCACCGACATATTATTACATTTTAATTCAAACTTTTTTTTTTGAAGGGTAGTAAAATATTGGCTAAAATGTTATTAATAAGGCTGTTAAATAAATTAACGATTTTTAATATTCTGTGACTCATCACCTTAAAAAATTATCACCATTTGTTAAACTTTCCTTACTTCAGACAAAAATAGTTTAAAAATCACGATTTTCTCCCATGATCATGACACCTATTGACGTCATTGCTATCAGGCTTTACTGTTCATCCACTCAAAAGATTCGATTTTCAAACCAGCCAGTTTTAAAATCCTTTCGGTAACGGTTCCCACTAACTCCCCGATTTCTTGTGGATTGTTGTAAAATGAAGGGGATGCCGGACAAATAATGGCCCCTGCCTGGGATAATTCGAGCATGTTTTTCAAATGAATCGTATTGTATGGAGTTTCGCGGGGGACAATAATAAGCTTTCGGCGTTCTTTCAGCATTACATCGGCTGTGCGGGCGATCAGATCATTAGCTATCCCTGACGAAATTCGGCCTATTGTCCCCATGCTGCATGGACAAATAATCATCACATCAAAATTGCCAGAACCTGAAGCAAACGGTGCGAAAAAGCTATCGTTGGGATATTGTTTGAATTTCAAGGTGCCGGGATCAATATTTCCGAGTTCATGCTTCCACACCTGAAGCGCCTGATCGGTAAATACAACTGCCAGTTGCTCTACCTGCTCATTGTACTTTTCGAGTTTTGAGATCAGATCATTTGCGTAAATGGCTCCACTGGCTCCGGTAATTCCAATCACAATTTTTAGTTTCATCATCACCTTAGAGTTTATAATGAAAGGTGAAACTTAGCACTTCGTTGTACTGGCCCTGGTTCCATTTGTAGGTTTGTCCGCTGGCATGGGGTCGTACAGCTAAAATCGAGTTTGAATATCTCACATTAAAGCGCCATCGCTGGGTCAGCGAAAAAAACAAACCCACATTCAAACTTAAATCACCAGTATTAAAAGGTGGCTCAGTGAGTATCTGGCCATCGGCTTCTTCGTACGATTTTATCAAAACTCCAAATGATGGCCCTGCTTCAAGGGTAAATAACTCGCTGAAATCCCATTTGTAATGCAAAAACATTTCGATGTAACTTAACCGGAGCAGATAATAATTGCTGTTATCCAGAGTATCGGGATTTTTGCGGCTACCTTTCTGGATAAAATCCAGTTCCATCTGAAACGATGATTTTTTGCTGATGTAAGTGTTAACAAATCCACCGGCATAAACCCCGGCTTTGTTTGGTCCTGTGAGGCGATCACCTGATATCTCCGACATCGAAAGACCCCCGAGAAGCCCTCCGTTAAACTGTTGTCCAAATAACATTGACCCAAAGAATAAAAAAACAAGGCAAAATAGTAGATTTTTTAATTTCATAAAAATACATTTAGTTTTCGATCATATTTAGGAAGTAAAATTAATACTATTTTTACACGGCATAAAAATCTTTAAGATTTTAGGTTTTACAGAGACAATGGATAATATGGGGTTTTTGACGATAAATTTACTGGATTGTCTTCCTTCTGCAGGAAACATTCTCCTACTCATTCAACAGCCCACCTTTTTTAAATTTCAAAATATTCATTCACACAAAAGCAGTTTAATTTTTTAGTAATTACGATAATCAATATGGAAACAGAAAATTACAAAATACTTCTTGTTGACGATGAAAAAGACATCCTGGAGTTTTTAAGCTATAATCTTCGTAAAGAAGGATACCAGGTTTTTACTGCGCGAAACGGGAAGGATGGTTTGGAAATCGCTCGTGAAGAGATGCCACATTTAATCATCCTCGATATTATGATGCCTAAAATGGATGGGATCGAAACCTGTTACCAGATCAAGTCAACCCCTGGTTTAAGTAATGCAATTATTGTATTTTTAACAGCACGTGGTGAAGATTACAGCCAGATAGCCGGTTTTGATGCCGGTGCCGACGATTACATTAAAAAACCCATAGTACCAAAAGTTTTTGTAAGCCGGATTAAAGCACTGCTCCGAAGATATAAAGAACCTCAGGCACAGCCTGCCGATGACCTCGTATTAAAGGATTTTACAATCAGCCGCGAAAAATACATGGTCATTAAAGACTCCAGGGAAATCGTTTTGCCCAAAAAAGAATTCGAATTGTTAATTCTGCTTGCTTCAAAGCCGGATAAGGTTTTTACGCGCGAAGATATTTTTACAAACGTCTGGGGAAACGATGTTATCGTTGGCGACCGCACAATTGATGTACATATCAGGAAAATACGTGAAAAAATCGGCATCGAAACCATTAAAACCATAAAAGGTGTTGGCTATAAATACGAATCAAGATGAGAAAGACCGACCCGAATCAAATTTCACTCAAAATTTCTTTGCTGATAACGGTTTTTTTTAGCGCGCTCTTCAGCCTGCTGATGGAAATATTTTTCGAATTCAAACTTCTTCCGCTGCTGATTACAGCTCTTTTGCTTTTTATCTTTGTGTATCTGATTTTCAGATACACACTCGAAAAATTCATTTATCAAAAAATCCGGCTCATTTACAAAACCATTTACAACCTTAAACGACCAAAAGGCACAAAAACCGAAAAACGTGATTACGAAGTTAACAGCATCGAAAACGTTAACAAGGAGGTTTCGGAATGGGCCGAGAAGAAGAAAACCGAAATCGAAAAACTCAAAACCATCGAAGTTTACCGGCGCGAATTTCTGGGAAATATTTACCACGAACTTAAAAACCCTATTTTCAATATTCAGGGCTACGTGCTTACTTTGCTCGATGGCGGGCTTGAAGACCCCACCATCAACCGCGAATATCTTCTCCGGACCGAAAAAAGCATCAACCGGATGATCTCCATTGTTGATGACCTCGAGACGATTTCAAACCTTGAGATTTCGCAAATCCAGATGAAGATGTTGCGCTTTGATATTGTTGAATTAACCCGCGAAATACTCGATTTTCTGGAACTGAAAGCGAAAAAGCGAAAAACGGAACTCACCCTGGCCGATAAAGAAGAAAAACCGGTTTTTGTGTTGGCTGATAAAAAATGGATCAGGCAGGTGTTGGTTAACCTGGTTGATAATTCGATAAAATATGGCCGCAACAAGGATGGTAAAACAAAGGTGAGTTTTTTTGATATGGATGAAAATATGCTGATCGAAGTTACCGATAATGGCCCTGGCGTTGCTCCCGATGAGATTCCGCGGGTTTTCGAGCGTTTTTACCGTACCCACGATGCCCGCTCCCGCGAAAAAAGTGGCTCCGGACTTGGCCTTTCGATTGTAAAACATATCATCGAAGCCCACGACCAGACCATTAACGTACGAAGCAGCCTGGGGGTAGGAACAACCTTTGCCTTTACACTAAAAAAAGCCTGAAAGCGCAGAGTGCAAAGCGCAAAGCGCAAAATTCAACCCCGATAGCTATCGGGGACAAAAAACAAATCTTAAATTACAAAAAGCAAATCACAAGAATCAAGGTTAAAATACCGGATTCACTAATTTGAATGCTTCCCGGAAGGGTTTATTGGCCTTGAGGATTGAGGATTGAGGATTTGAATTTTGAGATTTGGAAGTTGAATCTTGTTTATTTATTCCTTTCGGTGGTGAAAATAACTAATTGTTCCAACGAATTCCGCATCGGGCTTTCGGGAAATTCATGAAGAAGCCCGAAAGCTTTTTCCTGGTACACGATCATTTTTTGGGTCGAATATTCAATTCCCCCGCTGTTATTCACTTTTTCGATAATCTCAGCAACTTTATCCGGCTCGTTGTTATGATTTTTTACAATGTTAACAACCCGCCTTTTTTCGAGGAAAGAAGAGTTATTCAGCATATAAATTAACGGCAGCGTCATTTTTTGTTCTTTGATGTCGATTCCGTTAGGTTTCCCGATTGTTTTGCTGTCCTGATAATCAAAAAGGTCGTCTTTTATTTGAAAAGCAATGCCAACATATTCGCCAAACTGGTGCATTTTGGCCACAATTTCGGGTTTTGCACCCACCGATTCAGCGCCGGCAGCACAGCATGAAGCGATCAACGAAGCCGTTTTTTTGCGGATAATCTCAAAATAAATATGCTCTTCGATGTCGAGGCGGCGGGCTTTTTCGATCTGAAGCAACTCCCCTTCGCTCATTTCACGGGTTGCATTTGAAACGATCTTTAACAGGTTGAATTCGTTATTGTCGAGGGCCAGAAGCAAACCGCGCGAAAGCAGGTAATCGCCAACCAAAACAGCGATTTTATTTTTCCACAGCGCATTTATCGAAAAATATCCCCTCCTGATGTTTGAATCATCAACAACATCGTCGTGAACCAAAGTGGCTGTGTGTAATAATTCGATCAATGAAGCGGCACGGTGGGTTGATTCGTTGATGTTTCCGCAGATTCCGGCTGCAAAAAACACGAACATCGGCCTCATTTGCTTCCCTTTCCGCTTAATAATGTAATGCGTAATCTTATCGAGCAATGGCACATTACTTTTCATCGAGTACTTGAATTTGTCCTCGAAGGTGGCAATGTGTTCCCGGATGGGAGCTTTTATTTCTTTTAAATCAGTCATAAATATTTGAGGCTTCAAAAGTATTAAAAAACTATCTCACCTGCGTTTGAAGGATAGAATAACAAACCTTGATATTATTTGTTTTATTTGTAACGTGAAAAAAACACTTAAAAAGTACTTTAGGCAATTTAGACACTTAAAACTTAAAAAATGTCAGGATTCCTGTTTAATGAAATAATATTTGGCCCGGTGAAAAGCCGCCGGTTAGGCAACTCGCTTGGCATAAACCTGTTGCCGGTTCACCGGAAGTTTTGCACTTTCGACTGCATTTATTGCGAATGTGGCTGGACACCCCCGGAAGATAAATCTGAAATGACGCTGCCTTCCAGAACGGCAATCGCCGAAGCGCTCGAAACCCGTTTAATACAACTTCAGGCTAAGAATAATGTGCCCGACTCGATCACTTTTGCAGGAAATGGTGAGCCGACCATTCATCCCGATTTCCATCTGATTATTGATGACACCATCAAACTCCGGAAAAAATATTTTCCAAACTGCGAAATCACGGTTTTATCCAATTCGGGCATGTTGGATAAAAAAGAGGTTTTTGATGCCCTGATGAAGGTTGAAAACAATGTTTTAAAACTGGATGCCGGCACAGAAGAAACTTTCAGGTTGATTAACAAGCCCCGGTCGGGCCAGTTGACTTTAGAAACAATCGTTGCCAATCTGCAAAAATTCAGGCAAAAGGCGATTATTCAAACCTTGTTTGTGCGGGGTGAAGTTGACGGAGTTAAAGTTGACAATACCACGCCAAATGAAATCAATCTCTGGCTCGGACATATTAACCGCATCAAACCGCGGTATGTTATGCTTTACCCCATCGAGCGTGAAACTCCGGCTCACGGCCTTGTTGTGGTGCCCAAAGAAGAATTGCTGGAAATTGCCGAAAAGCTAAATCAGATCAGGGTTAAATACAGCGTTTATTAACACCCCATACCGATAAAAATCCCGGTTTGTTGAGTCAACAGAATTGTTTAAAGACGATAGTTTTGAAAGAAAATCAACTTTACGATTATCCTGTCAAAATTCTCCTGGCCTTC
>CAYOWJ010000044.1:7067-18290 GCA_964407625.1 uncultured Lentimicrobiaceae bacterium | reverse complement strand
TGCTAACGTATTGTTAAACAATGGGTTTTCATTAATTTGGCGGTCTGGACGAGACTCGAACTCGCGACCTCCTGCGTGACAGGCAGGCATTCTAACCAACTGAACTACCAGACCAATTTTTTAATATTAAAAGAACTGCTTTTTACTTTCTGAACCCGCAACCTTCCCGCCATAAGCGGGACATTCTAACCAACTGAACTACCAGACCATTTTTTGCTTGTAAAGAACTTTCAAAAGCGGTGCAAAAATACATTAATTATTTTATCACCAAAGTTTTTTTTGCATTCTTTTCGTCAATTTTTTTAAAAAAATTTGAAGGGAGAATTTTAATGATGTTAATTATTTGGATAAGAGTTCATTAAATTAAGCCCTGACAATCTCAAAATCTCCGTTTTCTTTTGCACGAATGATGCGGGATGGCTTCATCGACCGGATCCGGTCCTGGTAAAGGTTCACAACGTAATCAACATTGTCTTTGATTTCCTTCGAAATTTGCTGAAAAATCACCGGAGACGGATCTCCTGAAACATTGGCTGAAGTTGAAACAATTGCTTTTCCGAAATTCCTGATCAACTCACGGCAAAATTCATCATTTACTATTCTGATGCCGATGGTGTTATCAGCGGCCGAAACACCCTTTGCAACATTTTTGGCGTTGGGATAAATTACTGTCAATGGCCTTTCGTAGTTTCTTGCAAGGTCGATAATCACCGGGTTAAGTTTATCAACATAAGTCGAAATACGTTCGACAGTATCTACCAGCACCAGCAAACTCTTCCCTTCGATCCTTTTCTTAACCTTATAAATTTTATCAACAGCTTTCTGGTTGGTCGGATCGCAGCCAATTCCCCAGATTGTATCGGTTGGATAAAGGATTATTCCTCCCGATTGCAGAATTTTAACCGTCTTTTCAATTTCTTCAAGCATCATAGTTTTGTCAGTAAAATACAGTTAATGGAAATTGCCCACTATTTTAAGTATCTGTTTACCTAATACAAAAGTAATCGGAAATTATTTGATACGTTCAAGAATTTTTTCTTTACTGATCGTAAGGGCGCATTTAAAATGCTTCTCGGGGCATGATTTGAAACCATGTAATCCGCAGGGCCTGCAACTCAGTTTTTCGACAGTTTCGATAATTGCCGAATTATCTGAAAGCGGTCCGAAGCCAAAAGCAGGTACCGTCGAACAAAAAATTGCCGTTACAGGAGCATTCATCGCTGAGGCAAAATGCTGCGGGGCCGAATCGTTTACAAAATTCATTGCCGCGTCACGCATCAAGGCTGCCGACTGCATAAACGTAAGTTTACCCGACAAATTAATCGAGTTTTGATGTCCCGATTTTTTGATGATTTCATCACAGGCTTTCAGGTCGCTTTTTGAACCTAAAAAATAAACATGCAGGTCACAATCGACTTCTTTTAAAAATTCGATCCATTTTTCGGCCGGAAACTGCTTGGTAAACCACAACGATGTTGGAGCAAGACAAATATAACGGGATGTTTTAAACGGCGAAACCTTTGCAAAATCTTCGGCAGCCGGATAAAGCCTGATGGGATAAGCCACAGATTTATCGGTAATTGAGGCGACTACTTCAAGATTTCGTTCAGTTTCGTGTACACTTTTTCCGGGATCCGACGAAATGAAATGCTTTACCGATTTTGTAAAGAACAGCGAAAACGGGTTTTTATTAAACCCCAGCTTCACCGGCGCTCCCGAAAAGACCGTGATGAAACCGCTCGAAGCAAACCTTTGCAGGTTGACCACCACATCGTATTTTTCGTTTCTGATATTTTTGAGAAGTCTCCACAGTTGCTGGTATTTTTTTTCGGCTTTGTTCCAGATCAAAACATGGCTAAGCTTGGGATGTCCAATCAGGAGGCTTTCGATACCTTTTTTAACCAAAAAATCAATCGTAGCCTCAGGATAAAACTGGCTGAGTTTTTCGATAACAGGCGTAGCGAGAACCACATCTCCAATAGAAGCAGTCTGTATGATCAGTATTTTTTTGATGCTATTGTTTTTCACCCGAAAGTTATTATTGTCAAAATAAAATATTTAGAGGAAATCTTGATAACCTTAAACGGCCAGCTCATAATCACGAAGCGCCTCGTTGAGAGAAGTTTTAAGATCGGTTGACGGCTTGCGTTTTCCGATAATCAGTGCACAGGGAACCTGAAAATTGCCGGCAGGAAATTTTTTGGTGTACGAGCCTGGAATCACCACCGAACGTGAGGGCACCACACCTTTCATTTCGATGGGTTTATCGCCGGTTACGTCGATAATTTTTGTCGAATTGGTGATTACGACATTGGCGCCAAGCACAGCTTCCCGCTCAATTTTTACCCCTTCAACTATGATCGAACGCGAACCAATAAAACAATCATCCTCGATAATCACCGGAGCAGCCTGAACCGGTTCCAGCACTCCTCCAACGCCTACCCCACCGCTTAAATGCACATTTTTACCGATCTGGGCGCAGGAGCCAACGGTAGCCCAGGTATCAACCATCGTCCCGCTGCCGACGTATGCGCCAATATTTACGTAAGAAGGCATCAAAACCACGCCTTTGGCAAGATAAGCGCCATAACGGGCAACGGCTGAAGGAACAACCCTGACGCCAAGTGCAGCATAATTCTTCTTTAATTCAATTTTATCATGAAATTCAAAAATCCCAACTTCGCGGGTCTCCATCTTCCTGATTGGAAAATACAGAATCACAGCTTTCTTAATCCATTCGTTCAGTTTCCAGCCCCCTTCAAAAGGTTCTGCTACCCTGATTTCGCCAACATCGAGCAACCGTACAACCTCTTCGATGGCTTCACGCGTTGCACTTTCCTGCAATTTCTGCCGGTTCTCCCAGGCATCTTCAATAATAATTTTTAAATCGTTGCTCATAATTATCGGAAACTTCAAAAATAGGTAAAAAATTATCTGATACCCTTTTTCTTTATAATTTTGCGCGGTTTGCAGATTTCAGCGAAAAGGGTGTAAATCTCCAAACCAGGAAATATTTTTAAGATAATTTTAAACTAGGATTTTTTCATGGGCAGAATTCTCGCCATCGATTACGGACAAAAACGTGCTGGTATCGCGGTTACCGATGAACTTCAGATCATTGCTACCGGGCTGACTACTGTTCATGCCAAGGATATTTTAACTTTTCTGGAGGATTATTTTAAAAAAGAAAAAGTTGACCGGATTATTGTTGGAGAGCCAAAGCAAATGAACAATTCCCCCTCTGATGCTGCCCGCTTTATCGATCCTTTTGTAAGAAGACTGATAAAACAATTTCCTCATATTCCTGTTGATAGATGCGATGAGCGCTTTACCTCAAAAATGGCCCACGATACCATGCTTGCATCAGGCCTTGGTAAAAAAGCCCGTCAGAATAAAGAACTTGTTGACACCATCAGTGCGACAATCATTTTACAGTCGTACATGCAGTCCAGATCGATAACTTTAAAAAACTTGATACAATGATATTACCCATTACTGCCTACGGGCATCCGGTTCTAAAGAAAGTTGCCCAGGATATTGATAAAGATTATCCTGAACTGGAGCAATTCATCAAAGATATGTTCGAAACCATGTATTTTGCCGAAGGTGTTGGTCTTGCTGCACCGCAGGTTAATAAATCAATCAGGATTTTTGTGATGGATGCTTCGCATTATGCCGATGAAATCCCTGAAGCCAAAGATTTCAAAAAAGTTTTCCTTAACGCCCATATCATCGAACGCACCGGCGACGAAAAACTGGTCGAGGAAGGTTGTTTGAGCATTCCCAATATTCGTGAAGAAGTGTGGCGGAAAAATGACATCCGAATCGAATATTTTGACGAAAACTGGCAATTTCACGATGAAACCTACAGTGGCATGATTGCACGGGTAATTCAGCACGAATACGATCACCTCGACGGAATCCTGTTTGTTGATAAAATAAGTATGCTCCGGAAAACGCTGCTAAAACGCAAGTTACAGGACATCACTACCGGAAATATCAAACCCGATTACAAAATGATTTTCCCTCCCTTAAAAAAGAAAAGAATAACAAATCCAAAATAATAAGTTTATGAAAAAGTCATTTCAATTTTTGATGGTAACAGCATTCGTGTTGGTTTTATCTGCTTGTCAGTCGCAGCGTACAAAAGACATTAAAATTATCGAAAAAGCCGAACAGGAAGCCTTCGCCGAAAACGGTGCGCTCAACGCCGACAAGGTTAATGAGCTGATTGCAGCATACATTGCTTTTGCCGATAATTTTAAAGATGACACTTTAGCACCTTCCTATATTTTCAAAGCCGGAGATATTGCCATGAACACCAATCGTTCGATGGAAGCCATCAGGTTTTATGATCGGATTTTGAATGATTTTCCGGACTACCGCAAAGCCCCGGAGGCCTTGTTTTTAAAAGGTTATGTTTACGAAAACAATCTTGGCCGCCTCGATAAAGCCAAAGAAATTTACGAATCTTTTATCGTAAAATATCCCACCAACGAATTTGCCGATGATGCCGAAGTTTCGTTGAAATACCTCGGAAAATCACCAGAGGAATTGATCGAAATATTCCAGAGTTCAGATTCGACCAAAGCCATCCAATAAAATCTCATTTGTCGAAAGTACAGGCATTGGAAATATTCTCGCATCAGAATTTTTTGATTTCTATTAGTCTTTACAGTTTTGAAGAATCCGGGGTTTCAGATTTTTACGAAGATTGAGGAAGCTTTTTTCGATAATATTCGGTGGAAAATGTTTTAGATTTCTCAGTCTTTGCAGGCCTGCGGAGAGAAATCAAGAAAATTGAGATTTAGTTTTTGTGAAAAATCAGGAGTTATTTGGTTACGAATTAAACTCTTTCTCCAGAAAATTGCGAAGATTGGAGGGGTTAACATTATGAATGAGAATCCCCTTTTTGCAATAGGAAATCTCACCTGTTTCCTCAGAAACGATGATGGCAATAGCGTCGGTTTTTTCGGTGATACCAACCGCGGCGCGATGTCGTAATCCCAGACGGACAGAAATTTTTTGCGTACTCGAAACAGGCAAAATCGACCTTGCCGACCTGATTTTGTTATTCAGGATAATTACAGCCCCGTCGTGCAAAGGACTGTTTTTAAAGAAAATATTCATCAAAAGTTCGTCCGAAATTTTTGCATCAATTACCTGACCTGTGTTGATGTATTGCCGCAACTCATTTGCCTTTGCAAGAATGAGAATGGCGCCGGTTTTATTTGCCGACATTTTCCGGCAGGCAGTAACGATAGGATCAACTTCCAACGACTGGACCTGGCGGTCGCTGAACCTGAAAAACCGCAGCCTTTGCCTGGTTTTACTCACAAACCTCGGTGTTCCGATCAATAATAAAAACTGACGTATTTCGGGCTGGAAAACAACAATCAGCGCGATAAAACCAACCGAAATAAAGGCTCCGAGAATCTCACTCAGCATTTTCATCTGCAAGGCCGAAACAAGTTTCCAGAGCAGGAATATCGAAACAATCCCAAAAAAGATATTGATGGCTGCCGTTCCTTTTAACAAGTTGTACAACTCGTACAACAAAAAGGCTACCAACAGAATATCAATAGCATCCGTAAGTTTGATGTCGATAAAAGCGGTGATGAAAAGGTTTATCATAAAGTATTTTAAGCCGGCTTCAAAAATAAACATTTAATCCCGAAATCGGGGATGAAAGTAAAAACAGTCGGATAATAACCTTCAAATACCTGATTTTGAGTAAAAAGAAATGAAGTGGTTTTTTCAGATGTCGGATTTCTGATTGTTATTTTGATAAAAGCCAACCAGTTTAATTGCCTCCACAGCTTCCCGAACATCATGAACCCTCAGAATGTCGGCACCATTCAGCAGCGCGATTGTATTTAAAACGGTAGTCCCGGTGAGGGCTTCTGAAGGTTTTGTTCCCAAAATTTTATAAATCATCGATTTACGCGATAATCCGGCAAGAACAGGAAAACCAAAGCTTTTGAATTTCGACAGCTTCGAAAGCAGTTCATAATTATGCTTTGCCGTTTTCCCAAAACCAAAACCCGGATCAATAATTATATTTTTATCGACTCCCATTTTGTTCAGCCTACCCAGATTTTCGGCAAAGAAATCAAAAACATCCTCCACAACATCATCATATTGAGGGTTTATCTGCATGGCTGCCGGTGTTCCCTGCGTATGCATCATGATGTATGCAATTTCCAAATCAGCCACCGTTTTAAACATTTCCTGATCAAACCGGCCTCCCGAAATATCGTTGATCATGTCGGCACCACAGGCCACAGCCTCCCTTGCAACCGAACTTCGCCAGGTATCAACCGAAATAATGGTTTCGGGGAATTTTTTCCGCAAAGCAGGCAAAACAGCTTTCAGCCTCGACCATTCCTCCTTTTCGTCAATTTCCACAGCATCAGGTCGGGTTGAAACAGCACCAACATCAATGATGGCTGCACCTTCACTGATCATCCTTTCGGCCTGAATCAAAGCATTGCCGGCAGTTGGATATTTCCCGCCATCATAAAACGAATCTGGCGTAATATTTAAAATCCCCATCACAACCGGTGAAGATAAATCGAGCAATTTGCCGTTGCAGTTCATTTTTGACATTTTTGGGAAAAATTAATTTTGTGGATTCTTTTTACATATCGTTAACACGAAGCGAAAATAATCCATTTTATCTTTGAGCAATTTTTTAAAAATCACTAAAATCATAAATAGCGTATGAAAAAGCAAAGAATTTTAACCGGAATGATCACGCTTTTTTTCCTGGTACTTTTCTCACATTCAATTGTTGCCCAGCAAACTGAAGAGCCAAAGCTAAGCCGTGAGGAAATGCAGTTGCAGCGGGCACAGCAAAGTGTTCAGCGTGCCGAAGTTTCGTTAGCCCGCGCCCAGGCCTATCTCGACGAAGGCGACAGCCTTACTGATGCCGGAAGCCGCATGATGGATGAGGCCAAAGAAGATCTTAAAATTGCAAACAGCGAAAAAGCTTCATTGGAAAAAACCTATAATTCAGAGTATAAAATGCTCGAAAAACAGCTCAACAGCAAGGATAAAGCCACGGTTGAGAATGCCAGAAAAGAAATCCGAGAGCTTAGCACAAAACATCGTGAAGAACTGCGCCTCGCCGATGCAAAAATTAAAGAAGCCAACGCCAAATATGAAACCGGTAAAAAGAACATCACAAAAGGCAAAGAGAAAAACAGCGTTGGAAACGAAAAGTTAAAACCTGCTCAAAAAGCCTTAGCTGAAGCCGAAAAACAACTCGAAGCGATCACCGGCCCTCCCGACAAGGAAATTGATGATTCCAAAATTGATGACGACAGCAACAAAAAAGACAAAAAAAAGGGCAAAGAAAAATAATCCTGGTCATTGATTCTGGCTTTACAAATCTCAACAAAAAATTTATATGTCACTAAACAGCAATATATTAAAAGCCATCAGCGGATGGGCAATTATTTTTATAACCATTTTTTCGGCTTCACTGATCATTTATTTCGAGAAGCTTAATTTTCCTTTCCTGCTGCTGTTGCTACTAAATCTGGCAATAGCCTTTAAGTTCAGCAAGATTTTTAGTCCGGTGATGATCAGGGTCAGCCAGATTTTGCTCGGACTGCTTTTCATTTTTTCGGGTACTGTTAAAGGCATTGATCCGCTCGGAACGGCCTATCGTGTCGAAGATTATTTTATCGCCTTCGGCACCGACTGGATGATTCCCGCTTCACTTGTCCTTTCATTTTTGTTAAATGCCAGCGAATTTGTGCTCGGGGCCTTGCTTTTAGCCAACGTAAAACCTAAGCTCACTGCCTGGCTGACGCTGTTGATGATGGGATTTTTCACAATTACCACCCTCAACGACGCATTTAATAATCCTGTTCCCGATTGCGGCTGTTTTGGCGATGCAATCATCATGACGAACTGGCAAACTTTTTATAAAAATCTCGCCATCAATGTTTTTATACTGATAATTTTTCTGGAGAAAAAAAGCATTGCCACCTTTTATAAAAACCGCACCGAATGGGCGCTGGGAATCAGTTTTATCATCATTTTCCTTGGATTCCAATACTTCAATTACCGCAACCTGCCGATGATCGATTTTATGCCATGGAAGGTTGGAAATAAGATGTTTGCCGAAAACCCATTGCCTGTAAAGCATTTTCTTACCTATCAAAACAAGGCCACCGGTGAGCAAAAAGAATATCAGTCACCTGATTATCCGTTTAATGATACCACCTGGCTCAAAAACTGGCAGTTTGTCTCCCAACGTGTCGAAGATCCGAATGTAAACCCGGGAAACAATCTGGCCATCAACGATCTGGAAGGCAATGATATCACCAATGTTTACCTCCGCAATCCTGATTATGGCCTGATTGCGGTAGCCTACGACCTGGATGAAACCAACAAAAAAAGCTTTCGGACACTTAAATCGCTGTTTTTAAATGCCGAAGAAGAAAACATTGCGTTTATCTGCCTCACGGCAAGCATCCCTGAAAAAATCAATACTTTCAAAGAAATCAATCAGCTTCCTGAAGGTTTCGAATTTTTTAATGCCGATGATGTGGTTTTAAAAACGATGGTCCGCTCAAATCCTGGTTTGCTTTTGATGAAAAACGGGCAGGTTTTGGGAAAATGGTCGTTCAGCCGTCTGCCGGATTGGAAATATCTCGAGGAAAATTTCCTCAACAAAACAATTCCTCAATAAGGTAAAACTCATCATTGTAACCATAGCATTATCAGCTACATAAAAAGCATTTTAAAGATAACAGCCATACAGCAACATAATTCTGTTAGAAATTGTTGAAATGCTGACGCTGAACAAACCAACCGCAACTATGTTATCTTTGCGATTTATTAAAATTGACAGAAAATCAGAAAAAATATTTGAAAATGATAAACCGTAAGCTCTTAACTTTAAACAAAGAAGACAAAATTTTTACCCTTAAAAAAACTGATAAAGAGACACTTAGAAAATGGTATTACCTGATGACCCTCGGGCGTCAGATTGACGATAAAGCACCCAATTATCTCAGGCAGGCGCTGGGATGGTCGTATCATGCTCCTTTTGCAGGTCATGATGGTATACAACTGGCCATCGGACAGGTTTTCAGGAGAAATCAGGATCATCTTTTCCCCTACTACCGCGACATGCTCACGGCGATTTCGGCCGGACTGACTCCTGAAGAAATCATTTTAAACGGTTTATCAAAAGCAACCGACGTTGCCGGTGGCGGCAGGCACATGTCGAACCACTTCGCAAAACCCGAATGGAATATTCACAATGTTTCATCAGCCACCGGAAACCACACCTTACACGCTGTGGGTGTTGCCCGGGCGATAAAATATTACGGTGCCGATGCTGTGGCTATCAGTTCTCAGGGCGAATCGTCAACTTCGGAGGGTTATGTTTATGAGGCCATCAACGGTGCTTCTACCGAAAAGCTGCCGGTAATTTTTGTTTTCCAGGATAATGGCTACGGAATTTCGGTCCCCAAGGAACATCAGACAGCCAACCCGCGTGCCGCCGACAATTTTACGGGCTTCCGCAACCTGGAGGTTATTTACTGTAACGGAAAGGATCCATTTAACTCGCTGAACGCGATGTTGAAGGCAAAGCAAATTGTTAAAGAACAAGGAATTCCGGTAATCGTTCACGCCAACTGCATCCGGATTGGCGCACACTCCAACTCCGATAAACATGAGTTGTACCGCGATGAAGCCGAATTATCGGATGTCCGGTTACTTGATCCGCTCAAAAAATTCCAGGCCAGATTATTATATTCCGAAATATTTACCCAGCAGGAATTGGATGAAATTGATGCCCAGGCTAAGAAAGAAATCTCTGCTGCACATAAAAAAGTGCTCCAGGCACCCGACCCCGATCCAAAATCAATTTTCGACTTTGTGATCCCAAAACCTTTTGTCTCGACAAAATATCCGGAAGGTCTTCATAGTGGTGAAGGAAAACGCATCAAACTCATCGAGGCACTCAACTCGACTTTAAAAGCCGAGTTCCGTCATAACCCCGATACTTTTATCTGGGGACAGGATATGGCCAACAAAGAAAAAGGCGGAATTTTTAATGTGTCGAAAGGCTTGCAGCAGGAATTTGGGATCAAACGTGTTTTTAATGGCCCGATTGCTGAGGACTTCATCCTCGGAACCGCCAACGGCATGAGCCGTTTCGACAAAAAAATCCGTATCGTAGTCGAAGGTGCCGAGTTTGCCGACTATTTCTGGCCAGCCATGGAGCAATTCATCGAAATAACCCACGATTACTGGCGCAGCAACGGGAAATTCTCACCAAATGTTACCATCAGGCTTGCATCTGGCGGCTATATTGGCGGAGGGCTTTACCATTCGCAGACGATTGAAGGTGCTTTGACCACTTTCCCGGGAATACGTGTTGTTTATCCTTCGTTTGCTGATGACGCCGCCGGTTTGCTTCGCACAAGCATGCGGTCGGAAGGTCCAACATTATTTCTTGAACCCAAGGCTTTGTACAACGATCCGGCAGCCGAAACCGAGGTTCCGGAAGATTTCGAAGTACCTTTCGGAATCGCTCGTATCCGCCGCAAGGGCAGCGATCTGACCATGATAACCTGGGGCAACACCACACACATGTGCCTCGAAGCTGCCGACAGACTCGAAAAAGAAGAAGGAAAATCGGTTGAAGTTGTTGATTTAAGGTCACTGATTCCTTTGGATAAAGAAACCATCCTTGAGTCGATTAAAAAGACAAGCCGTGCTTTGGTTGTTCATGAAGACAAAGTCTTTGGTGGATTTGGCGGTGAAATTGCTGCCCTGATTACCGAAGAAGCCTTTGAATATCTTGATGCACCGGTTAAACGGGTTGGTTCGACATTTACTCCTGTTGGTTTCAACCGCATCCTCGAGAAAGCCATTCTTCCGAACACCGAAAAAATTTACCAGGCAGCAAAGAAAGTTCTGGATTTCTAAAAGTAAAAAAACATCATACCCGACATTAAAAAAGGGCTAAAGCCCTTGAGGTTATCCCCGTTCTCCCCATCCCCGGCCTGAAGGCCGGGGCAATGCGTTCCCCCAACACAAAGGAACGTGTTTGAGCTTTTGTTGATTGTCACATTCTTCCATTGTCGCCCCGATAGCTATCGGGGGTCAAATTGTCGAATTGCCCAATTACCGCATTCTTCCATTCTTCCATTTTTCCAGTCAAATAATGTAAAAACCGTCCAAACCTTTGTA
>CAYOWJ010000044.1:0-6967 GCA_964407625.1 uncultured Lentimicrobiaceae bacterium | reverse complement strand
TGGAAGATTGGAATGGTGGAAGATTGGAGTAATGTGACAATTTGAAAATTCGACCCCCGATAGCTATCGGGGCGACAATGGAAGAATGGAATTGTGGAATCATGGAATGGTGGAATGTTGAGGCGTTAGACGAAATCCCGCTTCGGCGGGAGAAGAATGGAAGAACACAGGTCATGCTGATTTGTTATCTGTGGGATTGGAAATCCTATTTTTAAATTCGAACTAATCAAAAATCATGACCAGGGTGAGCATTGGATTGCAAATTCGGGAATGTTTGGAGTACTGAAATGAGAAAACGTTTATTTTTAATAGCAATACAAATCATATTTTTTGTATTGGTCTTTTTTAGAAACTGGATTTTAAAAGAAAATCCTTTTCTTAATAGTGTTTTATTCATTGGCATATTTATAGGATTATCATATTTTATCTTCCAATCATTTTACACTTTTTCAAATTCAATAAAGTTTTATGCTGCAAATTTGATCTCATTATTTGTACTTTTTGAGTTGATGAAATACATTACTTTCAAATCTGGTTCTGCGCCAAAGTATATAGAAACGCCATTACTAAGTGCCGCATTTACCTTTGTTGCCATCAATTTGTACTTGGGGATTATTTTGGTTTCGATATACTTTGTAAATAAATTTATGAACACTAAAACAAAATGAAATAACCCCCTGCCATGGCAGATTTACAATCAGTCCAATGATGAAATCAATTTTAAATTCACCTGAATGCAAATTCCGGCAAAGGTAAAATTGTGACCGGAATGCAAATCCTGGAAAGCAAATGTTGCTTCAGTTACTGAAATTCATGGAAATCAGGCAGGTTTATTCCATCCTTTTTCTTAAAGCATTTATTTTTTCGTAAATCCGGATAAAATAACGGTTACGATCTTTGGCCGAGGTTGAACTGATCAGCGTCGATTCATGCATCAAAACCCTTAACGATTTCTCGATTTGCTGGCAAAAAAGCGGGTTTGTTGTTATCAGCAGGTTAATCACATTATAGGTAAGATAGGCAGTGGAATTGCCATCTGTTTTCACAAAAATGGTGTTGTCGCCAAGCAGCACTTCATTAAAATATAACTTAAAAGAGCCTTCGATTCCTTCGGGTGTTGTTCCGGGTGTAAACCTGAACCCAAACTCGGCCTCGCGCTGCAAATGATGAATCATGGATTCGAGCGAATCGCACAACCTGAAAGCAATCTCTTTCTTAGAAAAGAATCCTGACACATAACAAAATTCGATTTGCCTGATGATACTGTTAAATGTTTCTTCATTCCAAAGCTCACAAGTTGGGATTTTGCTATAAAAAACGGCAATTTGCTTTCCCATCTCCAGCAGGCTTTCGTCCAGTTCTAGTGTAATGAGGCTATTGTTAAACTCCGCTGACGATATAAGTGCTTTGTGCCAGAAAAGTACTTTAAAAGTAAAAATGTCGGGAAACCGGAAATAATGAAATATCGGGATGTCTTTGGCTGAATAAATGAACTCTTTTTCTTTGAAGGAATTGATCCGCTTCAGCTCATAATGCGTTACCCGCATCCAGTCGCGGAAACTTACACCCTGATCGCTTAAAAATGTTGACTTAAAAACGACATTATTACTATTTAAGTTAAACAAGGAGTCGATGGAAACCTTATAATGCAGGCTCAGTTTTTTTAATTCATCGAGCGAAAGCTCCTTTTCGCCACGAATACGCCTGTAAGCGCTGTCGTAGCTGATATTTAACAGTTCCGAAATATCATGAACCAGCGAGATATTTGCCGGAAGGCCATCTTTAATGGCATTAAAAAGAGATTCCTGAGTTGTAAGTTCTGAGTTCATGTTACAATTATACGATTTTTTTCGAAATGAACCAACTTTTAAATGAAAGATATTTAATGTTTGTCTGGAAAGTTTAGCTGATGATATTTCAATTTTCAAAATCCCGTTTCGCCTTGATTTTTTGATGGAAATGACATACATTTTATTTTTATCGGGAAACCGGAAAGTGCCAGGTGGGCACTTTTCCGGTTCCTATCTGAATTGTCCGGGTTGACTGTCATTTTGATCCGCCAACCGGCTGAGACCATCTTATCAAAATACTTTTACATTAAAAAACAACCATTTAAGGTAAATGATTTTACTAAAACCGACCATTCTATTTGTTGCAAAAAATGCAAATTTCCCTGCAGTATTTAGAAAAAATTGCAAAAAATTGCATTTCATCAGCGGGAATTATTGAATTTTCACAAATTGAAAAAATTCTTCAGGAGAGACAAAAAAAGGATTTTGAATTTTTGCAAAAGTCAATCCTTCTGTCGCAATAAACCGTTTCTATACGCGAACCACCGGTGATAATTTTGTTTCATAAAATTTATAAATGATGAAAACAAAAATAAAAACATTGATGGTTCTTCTGGTCTTCCTGCTCACCTCAGGTTTCAGGAACGAATCGGAAAACAGCGCAATTACAAATGATCCTTCTGCAAATGATGAAAATTCAAAATTTACACTCGTCAGAAGCAACGACGACATTTCGATTTATACACGGTGGATCAGGGTGAATGAGACGACCTCAACCCGTCAGGTAAAAGCCGAATTTGTGGTTGATTGTCCCGCAGAAAGCGTGGTTACAGTCCTTTGTGATGAAAAGAAATGTCTGGAATGGATGCAATCAACCAAAGCTTACTATCGTCTCAGGACGATAAATACAAATCAATGGTACGCTTATGTTCAGTTCTCGATTCCATGGCCTCTCAATAACCAGGATTGCATTCTAAAGTATGAAGTCTGTGAATACCCTGAATTATCACGGACGGAGATCATCCTGAAGGGTGAGCCTGATTTTGTTAAACCTATAAAAGGTATTGAGCGCATTTCGCACATGGAAGGTCGCTGGATTATCACTCCGATTGAAGGCGGCAAAACTCATGTCGAATATTACATGTTTTCGAAACAGAAGCCAAAATTCCCGGGCTGGTTAACTGACCCTCTGGTTCAGAAAAACCTTATCAAAACAATGGATGCGTTGAGGGATTTAGCACACAAAACTCAAATAACAATCAACAAATAGCAGAGAGCAAAGCGCAGAGAGCAGAGCGCAAATAACAAATTACAATAATCAAATAGCAAAAAACAAATGAAATCACTTACAAAAATAATGGTACAAAAGCTGGCAAAAGTCAAAAACAAACTGACCGGCTTAAATGCTGAACCGCATCAGGTTGCCATGGGTTATGCGCTGGGGATTTTTCTGGCAGCCACACCGTTTATCGGGTTGAAAGTATTTATTGCCATGGCGCTGACTTTCATTTTTAAATGGAATAAAGTTGCCGCCATTTTCGGCGTTTTTCACATCAACTTTCTCACAGGGCCTGTTTTTTATGGGTTTTCCTACATCGTTGGCAGTTCGGTGCTTGGAGCAGATGTTTCAGGTGCTTTTAACCTGTCGTTTACCATGAATTCGTTGCATCAGATTTTCACGACAAATACAATAGTTTTTGTGAGTCTCCTTGCCGGCGGTATTATCCTTGGGCTTCCCATGGCTATTGCTGCCTATTTTATCTCAAATTCATTCTTCAATCACAAAATAATTTCAAAACCAAATGCTTTATGAAAACCATCGGAAATATAAAAGAGGTGTTTACTTTAATAACCGGGGCCAGTGCCGGGCTCGGCAAGGAATTGGCCATCGAATATGCCCGTCGCCATCAAAACCTGATCCTGATTGCCTTACCCGGCAGTAACCTCCAACATGTATGCGATCAATTAACAAGTTTGTTCGGGATAAAAACGGTTGGCATTGAGTGTGATCTTACGAATGAGGCGTCGCTGGATGAAATGGCAGGTTATGTCAGGAGAAACTTCTCAGTAAACCAGCTCATCAATAATGCAGGCATGGGTGGCACCATGAGGTTTGAAGAGGCGAGCTGCGAATATCTTGATAAAATTATACACCTCAACATCAGGGCTACAACCATGCTAACGCGCTTATTGCTGCCCGAACTTGAGAAACACGAAAAAGCGCTTATCATTAACATCGCGAGCATGGCAGCTTTTGGCCCGATTCCTTACAAAACAATTTACCCGGCTTCAAAAGCTTTCATTTATTCATTTTCGAGAGGACTTGCCAGGGAATTGCGCGGAACGGGTGTAAAGGTTTTGGTAGTAAATCCGGGACAAATTAATACAAATTCAGAGGTTACTTCCCGGATTAGCTGTCAGGGCTTTTTGGGGAGAATCGGCCTGCTGACTGCCAGAGACATCGCCTGTTCTGCAATTTCGGCCGCTGAAAATGGTGTAGAAGTCGTAATCCCGGGGATCCTCAATAAAATAAACAGGCAATTAATCAGATGGATTCCTGAAATGATCAGGCTTTATCTTTTGGAGAAAATATTCAGAAGGGAATTATCAATTCGCGAAATTTTCAACACCCAGGCCATGAAAGCTGCCTGAACGGATATAAATGTTTCCAGTTTTTAAAATCAAACAAATCAAAATATCATGAAAAACAATAAAATTGCAGTGATAACAGGGGCTTCAAGCGGAATTGGGAAAGCATTTGCTTTACATTTTGCCGAAACTGGCTATGATCTGATTATCACAGGAAGAAGAATTGAAAAATTATCAGCCATTGCCAGGCAAATAGAGGAACAATATGGTGTTTCGGTAGAAATTGTCCTGGCGGAACTCTCCGTCGAAGAGGAAGTGCTCAATCTCATTAATACGATTAAAAGCCACGATAATGTTTTTGTATTGGTTAACAATGCCGGATTTGGGTCAGGTATCGAATTTTGCCAGAATGAACTATCCAGTCATTTACAGATGGTTCATACACATGTGGTGGCTTCCATCGAACTGGTTTATGCCGTTCTTCCCCAAATGATCAGGCGGAAAGACGGGATCATTATCAATGTTTCATCGCTTGGCGCGTACATGCCGGCGCCCGGAAGTTCGATATATTCGGCCACAAAATTATTCCTGAAAAGCTTCTCTGAATCATTGTACATGGAAGTTCACAAGCATGGCATCAAGGTGCAATGCCTGTGCCCGGGTTTTACGCATACCGAATTTCATCAGCATCGGGCCGATGGTCAACTCGCACAAGGGAACAAACTCCTGTGGATGGACACCGAAACCGTATTGGAAAAATCGGTAAAAGCAATAAGCAAGGATAAAATTATTTGCATCCCAGGTATGATTAACAAGCTATTGGTGGGAGTTTCGGCGATTTTGCCAAGGAAATTGTATTACTGGCTTATGCAGCGATCAGGAAAAAATGCAAGGAAAGCACTTTCGGCAGCCGAAAAAGGAAAAGATGCCGGTGTTCCCGGATTTCTATATAAAATGAATCGTTTCCTGCTGGCATGCTTTCCCGAAAACATCAGGCCTGCCATTGGGCAAGGATTAACTCAGAGTAATTGTTCAACCAAAGCATTTTAATATTTTTCAAATCATCAAAAATCTAAATAATATGAAAACCAAACTTTTAGACCTCATGTGTTGTCCAAAATGCAAAAGCGATCTTACTGTTGTAAAGCATGGGCAAAATGGATCGGAAACCGCTGCACTTGCCTGTGGCCACTGTGGCAAATCGTTCGCCACCAAACATGACTTTGTTCATTTTATTGCCGAAGATGAAGTTCTGCGCTTTAATAAGCGGGTCGAATTCTGGCGCTCAATTAATGCACGTTTTTATACGCCACTTACCAACTTCATGTTTTTGCCCTGTGGCGGCGCTTTTAATGCCCGAAAAGAAGTCCTGGATCACCTGGAGATAAAGCCAGGATCCAAAATCCTTGAAACAGGCATTGGCACTGGCGACAATATTCTTTTCCTCAAAGAGCAACTCGACGGCGGCACATTTTACGGCCTCGACAACCAAATGAGGATGTTGGACAAGTGCGCCTGCAATTGCGCAAAATGGAAGCTTAAAGCAGAGCTTTGCCGCGCTGACGCTGAGTATCTGCCGTATAAAGACTGTACCTTCGATGTGGTTTTTCATTTGGGAGCAATTAACCTTTTCCAGAATAAAAAACAGGCCATTGATGAGATGATCCGGGTGGCAAAGCCCGGGACAAAAATTGTAATTGCCGATGAAACAGAAAAAGCGTCGAAATTATTCGCCATTTTCCAGGGAAAAACAGATCCTGTAATTCCGCCAATTGACCTGGTTCCTGCTACGATGCTTCAGAAAAAACTTGAGATTATCTGGAAAGGCTACGGTTATCTGATCACTTTCAGGAAGCCGGAACAGCATGACATGTTAAAAACAGAATTATAAATATCGAAATACTACAGCTAAAAAGTAAACATTAAAATCCGAAAGCCATGAAAACCGCCGAACAACAGGCAATATTTGCAATTGCCATCACAGTGATTGCCTCTTACCTTTACTTTCTGGTTTTAGGCTGGATTAATCAGGTTAAAAATACCGGGGCAGCCAATAACCCGGTAAGGTTATATCTTATCAGAAAGCTCTCAGGTTTTCTGCTTCTTGGCCTCATACCGGCTTTACTTTCCTTCCTTTTCTTTGATTTTCTGCCTTTTAGGGAAGAAAATTCATCAGGAAATTCCTTGCCATTATGGGCATTGGTGATTGGAATTTCAGTTTTGCTTATCCTGCTCAACCAAATAAATTCAAAAAGTGCCGGTTTACAGACCGTTTATCCGGAAATGCGAATCCGGCAATGGAATTTGGTTTCGATAGCTATTGCCGGTGGAGGCTGGGTTTTGTACCTTACGGGATATGAGTATTTGTTCAGAGGTATGCTGCTTTCGGGCTGCATGAATGCTTTTGGAATCTGGCCGGCAATCGCAATTAACCTCGCACTTTATTCGACTTTACATTTGCCAAAAGGTTTTAAAGAAGCCTTGGCTGCCATTCCTTTCGGCGCTTTGCTTTGCTATCTCACCATCGAAAGCAGCTCCATTTTACCGGCAATAATTCTTCATTCGGTCCAGGCCATTTCGACCGAAAT
>CAYOWJ010000043.1:0-18330 GCA_964407625.1 uncultured Lentimicrobiaceae bacterium | reverse complement strand
AATGACTACCAATTTACCACTGCTTTGTTAAAAATATCTTCAATCAGGTATTCATTGATCGTTTTAACAAGTGATTCCTGAATGGTATTTAAATCGGTTGAACTGGAATAATCTTCATAACGGGTAAAAGTCTGATCAATAAAACTCTGGGTTTCATCAATTTTATTAATAAAAGTAACCTTAACAGTGATCGTAAGCCGGTTTAATGCAGCCACATCATCACTCTGAATGGCCGTTGGCCTTGTGTTATAATCGGTGATCATGCCTTCGATGACCAGATCGCCGCCCTGGTTGATAATCATCAGGTTGGTTTGCGACTGAAACTTATCGCGCAAAGCATCGGTAAATTCCTGGCTTAGGGGCGGGTAAACCAATGCAGCATTATTCTGGAAATAATCAATCTGGATTGATTTTGCCAATGGTGAAATCGATGCTCCGGTAAATGAATAATTTACTTTGCATGAACTCAGGAAAAGAACCACGGCAAAGGTCAGCACTGATGATACCTTCAATATTTTTAAAATCATACTATTCAATATTGTACTCCTTAATTTTACGATAAAGGGTCCGTTCGGAAATTCCCAGGTCGCTGGCAGCCATTTTCCGCTTGCCCGCATGTTTTTCGAGGGCCTTTTTGATGAGATCGAATTCTTTTTTTTGTATCGAAAGCGATTCTTCAACAATTTCAGGATCCTGGATACCTTCGTCGGTTATTGCTTCATAATCAGACTGAAGATCGATATTATTGTCGATGTTTTTTATATCGCTGATATCGTGAAACAATTTCTTAATCAATTGGGGATTACGCTCCCTGATTGGACCGGCCTCTTCATTTTCCAGAATCTCGGCAATACTGTTTTTAAGATCATTAATATCCTTGCGCATCTCAAATAACACTTTGTAAAGAATATCGCGTTCGGTCATATCATGACCAATGTCTTCCTTATTATAAAGGATCGGCAATTTTGAGACATTAGCCAGAGGAAGATATTTTACCAGCGTTTCACGGGTAATCTGACGTTTTGCTTCGATGATCGAAATTTGCTCGGTAATATTTTTTAGCTGCCTGATATTTCCATCCCAGCGATAATCGACAATCAGGTCGACGGCGCTGTTTTCGAGTTGAATGGGAGGCATGCGGTATTTTTCGGCAAAATCAGAGGCAAATTTCCTGAACAGCAGCAAAATATCTTCCCTGCGGTTACGCAATGGCGGGATAAAAATTGGAACGGTGTTGAGCCGATAATACAAATCCTGTCTGAATTTCCCGCGATCGATCGCATCAGGAATTACCACGTTGGAGGCTGCAATAACCCGCACATCGGTCTTAATAACTTTGGAGGAGCCAACTTTCATAAATTCGCCCGATTCGAGCACACGCAATAGCCTGACCTGTGTTGAGAGCGGAAGTTCGGCAACTTCATCCAAAAAAATTGTGCCTCCGCCTGCAACTTCAAAATACCCTTTGCGGGCTTCGTGGGCACCGGTAAATGAACCTTTTTCGTGGCCGAATAATTCTGAATCAATGGTTCCTTCAGGAATGGCGCCGCAGTTAACGGCAATGTAAGGGCCGTGTTTGCGGGCACTTAACTGGTGGATAATCTGAGGGAACACCTCTTTCCCCGTGCCACTTTCCCCGGTAATCAGCACGGTAAGATCAGTCGGGGCTACCTGTTTTGCAATGTCAATAGCCCGGTTCAATCCGGGGTCGTTACCAATAATTCCAAATCTTAGTTTTATTGCTTGAACTTCCATCAGTTCCTTTTTCTTTAAAGTAAAATTACGTGGTGCAAAATTACAAATTTTTTCTGCCAATCTGGCATTGAAGATAAGGAGGTAATATCGTTAGTTTATGATTTAAGAAATCGCTTGTGTAATACTTTAAAATAAAGCATCGAAAACAAATATCCCAACAATGCTCCGGGCAAAGCACCAAAAAGTATGTCGGCCGGGTAATGAACTCCCAGGTAAATCCTGGAATAGGAAATTACCACAGCCCAAAAAATGATAACCCATCCAAAATATCTGAAATAACTTGTCAGGAAAGGAATAAGAAAAACCGCGATGGCAAAGGAATTGGCAGCATGCGACGAAACAAAACCAAAAGGACCTCCACATTTTCCATTAACCAGATGTACGAGGGCTGCAATATTGCTGTTGTGGCAAGGGCGCGGCCGCTCGACAATGTTTTTAACCAGGACACTTAACTGGTCGGAAACCAGTATCATCAGGGCAATCAGCAGCAATATTACAAATGCGTTTTTCCTGTATTTTTTTATAATAAGAATTACAAGAAACAAATACAGCGGAATCCAGATAAAGCGGTCGCTGATCCAAAACATCAAAAAATCAAAAAATGAATTGTGAAATCCATTCAGGAAAAGGAAAAGCCGGGTATCGAGGTTTTGAAGATAATCTATCAAACGTCAACTAAATTTTATTTAAAAAATAAATACAAGGTGTTACCAGTCGGCAGAAGTGCCAACTTCGTGAAGAAATATTATTCCGAACCTTCTTTATTAAGTTCATTCCAGATCATATCCTTCAATTTCTGAAGTCCTTTCTGAGCGACTGACGAAATAAAAACATAAGGCAAAGCAGGTAAATCCTTCTCGATTTCATGTTGTAATTCGGCATCCAAAAGATCAGATTTGGTGATAGCCAGTAATTTTGACTTATCGAGCATTTCTGGATTATACTGCTTAAGCTCATTAAGCAAAATCCCGTATTCTTCGACAATGTTTTTACTGTCGGCCGGAACCATGAACAGCAGGATCGAATTTCGCTCGATGTGCCTTAAAAAACGCAGTCCAAGTCCTTTTCCTTCATGAGCACCTTCGATAATCCCGGGAATATCGGCCATAATAAATGATCTATAATCATGATAAGGCACGATTCCAAGATTTGGTGTAAGTGTGGTAAAAGGATAATCTGCAATTTCGGGTTTGGCTGCCGAAATCACCGACAACAGGGTTGATTTTCCGGCATTTGGAAATCCAACCAAACCAACATCGGCAAGCAGCTTCAACTCCAGAATTTTTATCGTCTCAACTTCGGGTTCGCCAGGTTGGGCGTATTTAGGTGCCTGGTGTGTTGGCGATTTAAAATGGTCGTTACCCAGACCTCCGCGGCCTCCAGGAACTAAAATGCGTTCTTCGTCGTGCTCATTTATCTCAAATTCGATTTCACCGGTTTCGAAATCCCTTGCCACGGTTCCCAAAGGAACTTCAAGGTAAACGTCGGCACCATTGGCACCGGTTTTTAACGATGAACCGCCATGACCACCAGGTTCAGCCTTAATGTGCTTGGTGTATTTTAAATGGAGTAAAGTCCAGAGTTGTTTATTCCCTTTGAGGATAATATGCCCTCCACGGCCGCCATCACCGCCATCAGGGCCACCACGCGGGTTCATACGGTCGCGGTGAAAATGCGCTGACCCTCCTCCTCCATGTCCCGAGCGGCAGTAAATTTTAACATAATCCACAAAGTTTGAATTGGCCATAGTTTTATTATTTACCGATAAGTGTGTAAATGTCCGGATAATTACGTGCCAGCCCGTCGTAGTCGAGGCCATAGCCAATAATAAAATCATTTGGGATTTCGAGCCCTATATAATCAATGGGGAAATCTTTTAAAAAAGCGTCCGGTTTAAAAAGCAGCGTAGCAAGTTTTACTTCTGCTGCCTCGAGGTGTTTCAGTTTTTCGATGGTATTGCTCATCGTAATACCCGTATCCACAATGTCTTCGACAATGATCACCGTGCGGCCGCGGAGTACTTCGTCGAGACCAATCAATTCGCGAACTGTCGAAGTTGAAGTAGTCCCGACATAGGACGACAATTTCACAAAAGAAACCTGGCACTCAAAATTAATCCGCTTCAACAAATCGGCAGCAAACATGAATGCTCCATTAAGGACAACCAAAAACAGTACATCTTTACCGCGAAAGTCGTTGTTTATTTGGTCAGCCATCTTATCGATGGTCTGCTGGATTTTTTCGGATGAAATGAAAATTTCAAATTCCTTGTCGTGAACCTTGATTTTATTAATTTTATCGCTCATCATTAGATAATTTGGGCAAAGATAAGCCTAAAATGCAAAGTAAAATTTAGAATAAGTATTAAATTTGCCGGCTTTGAAAACTTTAAATGATAAAAATATGAAACCAAAAGTGAGCATAATTATGGGGAGTACCTCTGATCTTCCGGTGATGGAAGGCGCTGCCAAAGTTTTGAACGAACTAAAAATTCCTTTCGAAATGCATGCATTATCGGCACACCGCACTCCCGAAAAAGTTGAAGAATTTGCTAAAACGGCAAGTTCGCGGGGAATCCGGGTAATTATTGCAGGAGCTGGAATGGCCGCACACCTGCCGGGCGTAATTGCTGCGATGACGCATATTCCGGTGATCGGCGTTCCCATCAAATCGTCCCTCGACGGAATGGACGCGTTATTGGCTATTGTGCAGATGCCCCCTGGAATTCCTGTGGCAACTGTTGCCATTAATGGCGCTCAAAATGCCGGCATTCTTGCAGCCCAGATGCTGTCGATTGCCGACGAGGAACTTAATACCAGGATTATTGCCTTTAAAGAAAATCTGAAGAATAAAATTTTAAAGGCTAATGAAGAGTTATCCAAAATCAGTTTCGAATATAAAATTTAATAAGGCAGCATAACACTATTTTAGTTTGCCGGCAAATCATCAATTTCCACTATAAAAAATTCTTTCATGGTAGTTCAAGAAGAAACAGCGCTTAAAGTTGCGCAGTCCTTATTAAAAATAAAAGCCATAAAGTTAAGCTTAAAAAGCCCCTTTACCTGGGCTTCGGGCTGGAAATCGCCCATTTATTGCGACAACCGCATTACTTTGTCCTATCCTTCCATCCGGACTTACATCCGGCAGCAATTTGTAAGAATTATCAACGATGAATTTGGCGACATCGATCTTATTGCAGGCGTCGCAACCGGTGGAATCGCTCATGGCGCCCTGGTAGCACAGGATCTGGGTCTTCCGTTTGCCTACGTTAGAAGCTCCGCAAAAGATCATGGCCTGGCGAAAAATATCGAAGGCGTCGTCGAATCGGGCCAGTCGGTGATTGTAATCGAAGATTTGATTTCAACCGGCGAAAGCAGCATCAAGGCAGTAAAAGCTTTGAAAGATGCAGGTGCAAACGTAAAAGGACTTTTGGCTATTTTTACCTATGGTTTTGACGTTGCAGAAGAAAAATTCAAAGAAACTGCCTGCCCGGCTTATGCTTTATCCGATTATAAATTCCTGATTCAACAAGCTTTGGCCGACAACTTTGTAACCGAAAACGACATCGAATCATTGAAAAACTGGCGGAAAAATCCATCCGGATGGCCAAATAATTAATTCCACACTATGACAAGCTTTTTAAGTGATCCTGTCGAAATTACCGCAAATCCGGAGCAGCTTTTTGCTTTTTTAGGGAACATGAACAACTTCCGGTACATCATGCCCGAACAAATCGAAGACTGGCAATCTGACGAAGAATCGTGTTCATTTTTTATTAAGAACCTGGGGAAGCTGGGCATGAAAAAACCAGCCTTTATTGAACCTGACAGGATGCAGTTTTCGTCATCAGAAACATCGAAAGTTAAATTTAACCTGGTATTTCACGCTAAAAACCTGGGCCCCGATAATCTGGAAATTAGCTTTGAGATATTATCTGAAATGAATTCCTTTGTGGAAATGATGGCAAAACGACCCTTGACAAATTTTGTCAACATCCTTACCACCAACCTGAAACATTTTTTGAATGGCTGAAAAAGCGACGTTATCACAGGTCAAAATTTCCATCCCATTCATTTTCAATTTCGGTAAAAATGTTTTTTATTCGAAATCAGCATTTAATGAAAACATAAATACTATTTTTACCCATTCAAACCTGATCGATTTAAGAAGATAAATTTTGCTAACGGCGTGAAGATAATTTCATTTTTTCTGTACCCGATAGCATTGATTTACGGAATGATAAATTTTTTCCGTAATAAATGTTATGATTGGGGGATCTTTAAAAAAACGGCATTTGGTTTTCCGGTAATAGCGGTCGGGAACTTATCAATGGGAGGCTCTGGAAAGACCCCACATGTGGAGTACCTGGTACGTTTGCTTAAATACAATTTCATTCTGGCAACATTAAGCAGGGGTTATGGCAGGTCAAGCAAAGGATTTATCATCGCAACAGGAAAATCTCATTCAAGGGAAATTGGAGATGAGCCAGTTCAATTTAAACAAAAGTTTCAGGATATCCTTGTAGCCGTTGACGAAAAGAGGGTTCACGGCATCAAACAAATTAAAAACAAGTACCCAAAAACCGAAATCATTATCCTCGACGACGCATTTCAACACCGTGCTGTAAAACCTGGTTTAAATATTTTACTTACCGACTTCCACAACCTTTATCCCGAGGATTATACTTTCCCATCAGGGCGTTTACGCGAATTCAGGAGTGGAGCCAAAAGAGCCGACATCATCATCGTAACCAAAACCCCGACCATACTTTCACCAATTACCATAAGACGTATCCACGGATTGATAAAGCCCAGGCCTTATCAAAAACTCTATTTTTCATACATAAAATATGGTCCTATTACGCTGATGCCCGGAAGCAAAGCTCCCGAAACTCCTGATAAATTCAATACGGTACTCCTTTTTGCCGGTATCGCCAATATTTATCCTTTAGAAGAACATGTTAGAGGCCTTACCAATCACCTCGAAATCCTTAACTTCAGCGATCATCACGACTATACAAACAAAGATTTCGACAAAATCAGAGAAAGATTTGAGGATATCTATACCAGAAATAAAATAATAATCACAACCGAAAAAGACGCGATGCGCCTTTGTCTCCCTGAAGTTCCTGAATTTATCAGCGATCTGCCGATTTACTACATCCCTATCGAAATCAAAATTCACAAGGATTTCAGGAAAGATTTTAACGATCAAATTATAAATTATGTTACAGAAAATACAGCAAACAGTAGATTTTATACAAAGCCAGACAGCAATTAAACCCGAAGTTGGCATTGTACTCGGCACCGGTTTAGGAAATTTTGCCAACGAAATTAAAATTACAGATACCATCCCATATTCACAAATTCCTAATTTTCCCATTTCGACTGTGAAAGGCCATTTCGGCCAGCTCATTTTTGGGATGATCGGCCAAAAACCGGTTGTGGCCATGCAGGGGAGATTTCATTTTTACGAAGGCTATTCGATGGAAGAAGTAACTTTTCCCATCAGGGTCATGAAATTCCTGGGCATTAAAACACTCATCCTCTCAAATGCCAGCGGCGGAACCAATCCAAACTTCAATGTAGGGGACATTATGATTATCGAAGACCACATCAACCTTACCAACCATAACCCGCTGATTGGTAAAAACGATGAAAATCTTGGCCCGAGGTTTCCGGATATGAGCGAGATTTATAACAAAAAACTGATAAGTAAAGCCATCGAAATAGCCAAAAAACATGGCCTCGAATACCAGATTGGCGTTTATGCTGCAGTTACGGGTCCAAATTACGAAACCCCTGCCGAATACCGCTATATCAGGAAAATCGGTGCCGATGCTGTTGGGATGTCCACCGTTCCCGAAGCTATTGTTGCGAGACACATGAATCTTGCCTGCTTTGCAGTTTCGGTAATTTCGGATTTGGGTGTTGAGGGCAAAATTGAGAAAATTACCCACGAAGGCGTTATTGATGCTGCAAGTTTAGCCGAGCCAAACATGACAAAAATCGTCAAGGAATTGATCGAAACAATCTAATCGGCAGGAAAGCTAAAATCCAGGATTTTCAATCTCCATTTATCTTCAAGATCGATTTTACGAATCACAAACTGCTTCATCAGCAAACCGGAGCCTAGCAGTGCTCCGGTGGCAATTAAGGTGCTTTCGGCAATTACAGGGCTGTCGTTATTGATAATTCCATTTAAGGCGTCCAGCGAAAAGTAAAAAACTCCTGCTGTGATTGCTGCACCCGAAAAAATACGCATTAGCTCACGCTTACGCAATACCCGGCTGATTTCGGTTAGTTTAATTTCGTTATAATATTCAACAACAATGGCCGAATCTTTGATTTCGGTTAAGCTCCCCGAAAAAACCTGTTTATCACGCTTCGTCTCAACTGTAATTTCATCACCCAGCTTGTATTTGTAGTTTTTTACGGTTCCTGCTTTTTCGAGCACAAGTAACTTTTGCCCCATCAGCAAAAATGAGGGCAGGATAAAAAAGACTATTAACAATATCAGGAATCTTGAGATCCTCATAAAAAGTATGCTGTTTTAATAATATTCCAGTTCAATATTTTGCTGTTTTTTTAACTATTTCATTCGGGCCACAACAGCCGCTATGTTTTCGATAGAAATGATTTTATCGACGGCATTGAGTTTAATGGCTTCTTTAGGCATCCCAAACACAACACACGATTTTTCGTCCTGGGCTATGGTCATTGCACCGGATTTTTTCATTTCGAGAAGGCCCTGCGCGCCATCGTCGCCCATACCGGTCATTATTATGCCTACAGCATTTGATCCGGCGACCATTGCCACCGAGCGAAACAATACATCCACCGATGGCCGGTGCCTGTTCACCAATTCCCCATCAGTGACTTCAACAAAATAAGTGCCTCCCCGTCTTTTCAACAACATGTGACGATTTCCGGGGGCGATCAGCACTTGTCCGCGCATCAGTTTGTCACCATTCTCAGCTTCTTTAACCGAAACAGGCAATAAACTGTCAAGCCTTTCGGCAAATGATCTGGTAAATATTTCGGGCATGTGTTGAACGATCACAACCCCGGGCGAATCCGTATTCAGCCCCTGGAGAAATGTTTTGATAGCTTCGGTACCACCTGTTGAAGCGCCGACGGCAATAATTTTATCGGTTATTTCGTAAACTTTATTTATTGCAATCTCTGGAATCACCGCATCAACGGTAAATTTTTCGCGTACCGGTGCTATAATGTGATCTGATCTTCGGGTCAGATTTGAAGCAGCAGCAGCTTTTACGGCATCAATAATGGTAATTCGGGCTTCTTCGAAAAATTCTTTTGAGGCAAGTCTTGGCTTTGGAATTACATCAACAGCGCCACATTCGAGAGCTTTGATGGCATCATTGGAACCTTTCTGAGTCATCCCTGAAATAATGATTACCGGTATCGGATGCTGCGACATGATCTTTTTAAGAAATGTAAGACCATCCATTTTTGGCATGTCAACGTCGAGGGTAATAACGTCGGGAATTTCCATTTTAATTTTTCTGGCAGCCATAAAAGGGTCGCTGGCTGTGGCCATAACCTCAATCATGTCGTCGGATTGCAGAATCGTAGCGATCGACTGACGCACCACTGCCGAATCGTCGACGATCAAAACCTTGATTTTACTCTTCATGACGACTGGTGTATTTGATTTTCCATAGGAAGCTTTTCTGCCAAATTAAAAATTACTACGGTAATTATTTGCCTTTTATCATTTTGATAAACAGGAGATCTAAAAACTCATGCCCTATTCCTGAAAAATTTGATTATCCATTACTTTCGGGTGAATTATTGTTGGTGAGGAATTTTAAAAATACATCACCGGTATTTGTGTTAAAAAGTACTTTCCGGCCTTTGATGCCACCGGTGCTTGATGCAATGATGTTAATCCCCGCCTTTGAAAGCAAGCCCTGCGCTAACTCAATATTACGCATCCCGATATTGTAGGTTTGAGATTGTGAGCTTAACATACTTGCTCCTCCAAAAATCTTTGCCACCAGATTTTCTTTAAGACTACCCTGCGACACCATTTTATCAATTAAGACTTCGATAGCAATATTCCCAAATTTTGGCGATGCCAAACCTGCTCCATTCCACAGCGGCAAAATGAAATGATTCATTCCACCGAATTTCATCCTGAAATCCCAAATACAAACTGCAACGCAGGAACCAAGCAAAGTTGAGAGGATGTGAGGCTCCTTTTCGACCGTCAAACCAGCGGGATAGATAAATTTAGTTTTAGTATTTTCCATCACCTTCAGAAAATTTCACCTTCCTCAAACAAAAATTCCTGACCGTCACCCGAAAAACCATCAGTTTCGATCCCCTCCGGAGGTTGAGGAATCGTAACGGTGAAAGTGCTGCCTTTTCCAGGCTCGCTTTTTACATCGATGCTGCCATTTAAAAATTCCAGATATGTTTTTATGATCGATAAACCCAGCCCATTTCCTCTGTTTTCGGTGTAAATGTTGTGATTGAGCTGTACAAAGCGGTCAAAAATAATTTGCAGGTTTTCGGGGGCAATACCTTTTCCAAAATCCTCAACTTCAAAAACGAGTTTATCATCAACAATCTCGGTGCGAATGATGATCTTCCCCGGTCCAACACTACACGAAACAGCATTAACCAACAAATTGGAGAGTATCATTTTCACTTTTTCAGGATTCGTCCGGAATCTGAAATCCGCAGATTTTTGGGATAAACCATTTTCAAACTCAAAAACCAGTTTGCGTTTTTCGGCAAAATCTTTGAATCGTTCGATTTCTGACTGAAATAATCCTGCAATATTCACGATGTAAAACTCAGGATTAAGCTCTCCGGCTTCAATTTCGGCAGATGCAAAAATATTGGCAAGCTGAAGATCGAGACTAAAGGCTTCCTCATGAATTAACGTGGCCTGCTCCCGGGTAATGTTTTCGGATAAATGGTTACTGGTTGATAAATTCTTCGATAACGACAAAATGGATGAAAGCGGATTGATGATTTCGTTACGAATGTTCGAAAGAAAATGTGATTTCAGCTTTTCCGATTCGAGTAGCTTGGTATTTACACTTAAAAGTTCTTCGTTCAGAAGCTTTAGTCCAGCATTGTTTCGTTGATTTTCGCTGAATCTCTTTTTTAGTTCAGCAAGTAGTTCTTCGTCAGTTAAATGATGCATAGCTATGAGTACTTTATAAGAATTTTATTCAAAGTTTCGGCAGTAAAGGGTTTCGAGATATAATCGTCCATCCCGGCTTCGATACATTTTTCTTTATCGCCCAGCATCGCATTGGCAGTCATGGCAATGATGGGTGTTTTTTCGATAATCTGGTGCTCATTTTCGTATTTTCTTATCATTCTTGTTGACGTAAAACCATCGATTTCGGGCATTTGAACATCCATCAAAACAAGATCGTACGTATTGGAAATGAATTTTTCGTAGGCAATTTGTCCGTTTGCTGCCACATCAACCGAATGTCCGAGTTTTTCGAGGTGTATGCTTGCGACTTTCTGGTTTACGATATTATCTTCGGCGAGTAAAATCACCAGGTTTTCTTTACTGCCTTTTGGAGATGTTAAAGTTTCGATGGCCTGTTTTTGAAGTGTTTGGTTTTTTGATTTCCTTAATATCATCGTAAACCAGAAATTCGAACCTTTGGATTTCTCGCTGATGACACCGATTTCGCCGTCCATCATTTCGACAAGGTTTTTCGAAATTGCAAGTCCAAGCCCGGTTCCGCCATGGGTTCGGGTTGTTGATGCATCAACCTGAGAAAACGACTTGAAAAGCTTATTAACGCCTTCACTTGAAATTCCTGCTCCTGTATCGATAATTTCGATTTTTATTTTTTCGGAAGTTTTAGTCCTCGACATCATGCTTACTTTGACTTCGATACCGCCTTTCGGGGTAAATTTTACAGCGTTCGAAATCAGGTTAAGAATTACCTGTCGGATCCTTGTCGGGTCGCCATTTACAATTCTGGGGATATCGTTATCAATAAAAATCTTCAGATAAAGTCCCTTTTCCGAACATTTAAACCCGAATGATTTAATGGTATCTTCGACGAGTTCATGAATGTCGAAATCAATATTTTCGAGTGAAACACGTCCGGCTTCAAGTTTAGAAAAGTCGAGAATATCATTAATAAGGTTAAGCAGCGAATTTGCTGACGATCGCACTATCCTGACGTATTCCTGTTGGCTTGGTGTAAGCTCGGTGTTATATAAAAAGTCCGACATTCCGATGATTCCATTAATTGGAGTTCGGATTTCGTGGCTCATGTTGGCGAGAAATTCACTTTTTGTACGGAGTGCATTTTCAGCTTCTTCCTTGGCTAAGCGGATTTCCTCGGCAGCCCGTTTGAGTTCGAGATGATTTTTAACCCTGGCAAGAAGTTCGATTTCACTAAACGGTTTGGCAATATAGTCAACAGCTCCTATCTCAAAACCTTTTTTAATGCTTTCGGAATCGATAATTCCTGTAAGAAAAATAACCGGGATTTCGGCTGTTTTAGGATTTTTCTTCAAACGCGCGCACACTTCAAATCCATCCATCCCTGACATAATTACATCCAAAAGCATAAGATCGAAAGGATACAATGAAGCCGTTTTTAAAGCCGTACGGCCATCCGCGGCAGTAAAAATCAAATAGTCTTCACAACTGAGAACACTTTTAATCCTGGCGAGATTAAGCTCGCTATCATCAACAATAAGTATTTTGTATGGTTCTGATTTATTCATGCCGTAGTTATTTTTTAGATGGAATTTTACAATAAATTGTTGGCTTTATTCGCTGAAGCGGCAAAATATTGTTGTCGAGGATCGATTCGGAATGGCCAATAATCAGATAGCCCCCATTTTTTAGTTTAGTACACAAATTTCCCAATACCTGTATTTGCGTATTCCTCTCGAAATAAATGAGTGTGTTGCGGCAAAAAATCAAATCGAATTCGCTGTGGATAAACTTCTCAACTTCCATGAGGTTATGTCGTTCAAAAGTAATTTTCGATCGGATAGAAGGAACAATTCTGACATCTTTTTTTGTGGAATCTTTACTCTTGAGGAGATAATTCTTTTTCATACTCAAGGGGATCACTGTAACTTTACTTTCGGGGTAGATAGCCTGGCTTGCAAACTGCAACACCCTTGTCGAAATATCAGTTGCATAAATATGATAATCGAATTCCGGATGCAATGCTTTGAACTCGCTGAGGGTTATGGCGGTGGTGTATGGCTCCTCCCCTGTTGAACAGCCTGCACTCCATACTTTAAAAACTTCACCCGATCTGATCGCCGGTAATTTTTCGAGGAGGATCTTTTCGTAGAGAAATTCGAAATGTTCAGGCTCACGAAAGAAATCGGTTTTATTTGTTGTAACAACATCAATCATGTTAACCAATTCGATTTGTTTGCCCTCGTTGCTAAATAAAAAATCGATGTATTCGGCAAAAGTGTCAATTTTACGAGCCTTGAGCCGGCTGCGCAACCTCCCCTGCAGCAGCAATTTTTTCTGGATTGGCATTTTTATGCCATATTCCTGAAAAATAAAACTGCTCAGTGTTGCAAATTCTGCATCCGACATCTTAACCTGGAAATGACTATTTACATCTAAAACTGCCATAAAATGTGCCTGTTACAACCTATCATCAAAAACCGGGTGACTAGTATTTTTCAAAATCCCTATCCAAATCATCGGAGCCAAGTTTTAAACTTACACCACCTTTTTGGTTGCTGCGGATTTTTAGCGTTTTGGTAGTATTTAAAGGAATCTGCGAAGATTTCTGGTAATACTGGTTTTTCCCTTTCACACTCAAACTTTCATTTCGCACGGTGAAAAAAGCTATAGTTTGCCTGAGTTGTTCGGCCTGTCCTGATAATTCTTCTGAATTTGTTGCAAGTTCTTCGGCAGAGGCAGCATTTTGTTGAATGATCTGATTAAATTGCTGAATGGCATCATTGATTTGTTCGGCTCCTGAATTTTGCTCGATACTTGCGGCAGAAATCTCCTGTAACAATTCGAGTGTATGTTTAATCTGAGGAACAATGCTATTGAAAAGTACCCGTGATTGATCAGCAAGGCTCACACCAGATCTGGAAACCTTGTTAATTTCGGTAGCAGCCACCTGGCTTCGTTCGGCAAGCCGCTTAACCTCATCGGCCACCACCGCAAATCCACGTCCGTGTTCGCCTGCACGGGCAGCTTCAACAGCAGCATTTAACGACAAAATATTGGTTTGATAGGCGATGTCGCCAATTATCGAAATTTTTTCGGCTATTTCTTTAATTCCCTCAGCTACCAGCAACACATTCTGGCTCCCCGACTGAATATCTTTTGTGGCAAGCCGAGCGATTTGTTCAGTTTTTTGGGCGTTGGCCGTATTTTGAGAAATATTGGCCGACATTTGCTCCATTGATGCTGCAATTTCTTCGGCTGATGAGGCCTGATCGCTGCTGCCTTGCGAAACCAACTGAGAAGTTAAACTCATCTGACTGCTTGCCACGGCAATATTTTCGGCTGCATTCTGAACGGAACTGATAACTTCCTGCAGTTTATTTTTCATTTCCTCCAAAGCCTTTGCAAGCATCCCGATTTCATCGTTTTGTTCGATATCAAGCTCGGCTAAAAGGTTTCCACTGGCAATCGACTGAGCAAAGGCCACACCTTTTTGTATCGGAGTTTTTATGGAATAGGTTACTTTCCAACCCAAATAAATACTTAAAAGGATTGCAACAAGCAGGCCTATTATCAGAATATTTGATGAGGTTTTCGAATTACTGATTACAGTATCGGCAAATGCTATGGCAAAATCGGAACTTTGGATTAAGATATCAATAAAAGTCTTTTCAACCCGCCCAACGATGGTGGTTAAGTTGTCACTTAACTTCTTAACTTCGTTTGCATCGCTGATGTACGAACTCATCGCCGTTTTGTATGCTGCGGCAGATTGTTGTATTCCCTGAATGAGTTGTTTATCGGAGAGATCATTGTTTTGCTGATCAAGTTTTTTGGCATAAAAATCAATTTCGTCAAATTTCTTAAACGCCTCATCAAAATAGGAGGAATTCCGCCTGGCCTGGCCTTTAAAATTATTCATCCTGATAAAATTACCCTGATCGAGAATATTATTAATCATGGTTATCTTTTCAAGTCTTGAGCGCTTGGCAGTCCTGCTAATTATTTCATTAGCCAGCGAAGCTTCCTGGCTGCGCAAAAAATTAAAACAATTCTCGATGAAGATTTCAGCGGCTTCATCCATGATTTCGGAGTTTTTATTTAGGCTCGATGCCAGTTGTGTGATTTCTATTATCGACTCCTCGATATTTTCCAATGCACTTAGAGCTTCCTCCATTCCTTTTGAGAAATCATTTTCGCTATTGTCGCGCAGAGCAACACTACGGGCATCGTTCAGGATAAGCTTCAATTCGCCTACGCTGATTTTTGCCTTTTCGAGAAATTTTTCATCTTTACTCACCGCAAATGAATTGATGGCTTCATTTGTAACAAAGAGCGAACGTTCAAGTTTTTCGGCAATTACCAGCTCAGGCAGACTATGCCCGGCAAGTTGCCCTGAGTCGTAAATAATGCGCTGTAATTGAAAAATGGCTATTCCACCCAAAATCATCAGAATCATAATTATCAGGCCATATCCTAAACCCAGTTTTGTTCCAATATTATAGTCATTCCATTTCATATAGTTGCCTCCGTAAATGTTTAATTAGCTTTCTTTTTTGTATTTTCTTTTTTTAATTTCTCAACAGTTTTTTCGGTTTGCTCTTGTAAATCAATGATTTCTTCGGTCGAAAACACTGAATTCATATTAAGTATCATGATGAATTTGTCATTTACTTTCATCACTCCATCAATAAAACCAGACTTAAATTTACTTCCCAAACCAGGAGGAGGAAGGATTTTATCCTGATCATACTCCAGAACATCATGCACTGCATCAACAATAGCCCCAACATCAACCTGCTCCTCTTCAATCCGGATGTTGAGTACCAGGATGCAGGTTTTTTGGGTATATCCGGTTTGTGGTATCCCGAATTTGATGCGGGCATCAATCACAGGCAACACGTTACCCCTCAAATTGATGACGCCTTTCATAAAAGGTGGTGTACGTGGAACCTCGGTAATATGCTGCATTTCGAGGATTTTGATCACATTTTCGACATGTGAGGCAAACATTTCCTCGCCAAGTTTAAAAGTTAGGTAAGAGTTTAGTACTTGTTTCTGAGAATCGCTCATTTGCTTTCCTCCATGGTTAATGTTCTTTTAGAAAATTTCGAAATAATTTTATTTGTATCAAGCACCAGGGCAATGGTTCCATCGCCGAGAATGGTGCCGCCTGAAATAAATTCCTGCGATTTATAATGTTTACCCAAAGGTTTTAAAACGGTTTGATATTCGCCGATAACCCTGTCGATGAGCAATCCCACTTTGCGGTTTTCATATTTCACAACGATAACTTCCTCGCGCTCCGGTGAATTTCCCGGCACCTGAAAGTGTTCACGCAACGAAAAAAACGGCAATTGTTCACCTTCAAGGGCAATAACATTATCAAAAGCTTTTTGGATGATTTGATGCGAAACCGAGTAAATTTTGTGAACAGCATAAAGTGGGATAATATAGGTTGTCTCGCCAATATTTACCTGCATTCCATCAATAATGGAGAGGGTAAGCGGTAAAATAATAGTGATGGTTGTACCTTTTCCCTTATCCGAATCGAGCACTACTTCGCCACGTATTTCGGTAATTTTGCGGCTCACCACGTCCATTCCAACGCCTCTGCCCGAAACATCCGAAACTACCTCGGCAGTCGAAAAACCCGGGGCAAAAACAAGTTCAAGAATTTGATTCTTATCCAAAACTGCCTGCTCGGTAACAATACCTTTTTGCCTGGCTTTTTTCAGGATTTTTTCGGGGTCGATGCCTGCACCATCATCTTTTACCTTGATGTGAACATTGCTACCCGAATAATAGGCCTTTAAAAAAATATTACCTTCTTCGGGCTTGCCGGATTTAATTCGATTTTCTGGCGTTTCGATGCCATGATCGAGGCTGTTGCGAAGGATGTGCATCAAAGGGTCGCTCAGGCTTTCGACAATGGTTTTGTCGAGTTCGGTTTCTTCACCTTCGATAATAAAATTTACCTTTTTTCCCAACTCTCCCGAAAGGTCGCGTACCAACCTTTGAAAACGGGTTAAAATGCTCCCGATGGGAATGAGTGAAATACTAAAAGCGTTGTCGCGCAACTGACGCGAAAGTTTTTGAACACTCTCGGTTATTGCCTGCAATTCCGGATCGTGGTGCTTTTCGTTAAAAAGATTAAGTCTGGCCTGCAAAGTAACCATCTCGCTCACCAGGTTCATCAGCAGATCAACCTTTGACGAAGAAACCCTGATGCTCGAAATTGAACTATCGGTTTTTACCTTGGTTTTGGAAGGCTGGGGCAGGAACAAATCACCTTTTTCGACGGCTGTTTCTTTCGTTTCGATGAACGTTTCCGTATTCCCGGTAAATTTCGTAATGATGTCGATAACGAATTGTTTTTCGGCTTTCTGCAATTCGACGATATATTTCCTGAAATCATCGTTTGTAAAAAGGCTGAAAGAAGCTATTTCGGTAATTTCGATTTTTGAATCGTCTTCTACAAAAATAAAAACATCGTTTATTGTACTAATTTTTAAAGGAGTAGCCAAAAACACCTCCCACCAGGTGTAACATTTCGCGCAATCAAATGAACCGGCAACTGGAATGTTCTCCAGATGAGCGACCACAGAACAGGTTCCCAGGGTATTAATTTCATCCAGCAGAAATAGCGGGTTGGTGCCATCTTTGAAAATATCCGGGTTAGGCACAAATTTTATGTAATAGGTGGCTTCATCCAGGTTTTTTTCGGCAGATGAGCCAAATGGAAGAAACGAATCATTTGCAACGTTCTTGATGGAATAGTCTTTTCCCCCCATCAGTTTTTCGTTGATGATTTTTTCGATTTTGGATGAAAAAAGGTTGTGGGTTTTCTGGGTGTTGGCATCGAGATCGTCACCCGTCTGAAGCAGGACTTTGAGATGGTCAACCGAAAGCAGGGTTACATCCAGCAATTCCTTGTTGATTTCCATCTCGCCATTACGCACAAAGTCGTAAATCGATTCGAGGTTGTGGGTGAATTCGCTGATTTTATTATAGCCAAACATGCCTCCGTTACCTTTGAGGGTATGCATAATACGAAAAACTTTCTCGATTTGCTCCTTTTCGTGTGGATTTTTTTCAAGGATCAAAAGTGAGGCTTCAAGATCGGTGATAAATTCTTCGGCTTCTTCGACAAACTTCTGCTTAAACTCCTCCATTATATCCATGACAAGCCAGTGTTTTTGATGATAGATTAAACAATTTTCATTAAACCAGTGGTTTTCATCTGAGTACTTTTTTAATGACAGCAATGAGTCGTTCCGATTCAAAAGGCTTAACAATCCATCCGGTTGCACCAGCCTGTTTTGCTTCCATTTTTTTTGAAACCTGCGATTCGGTGGTGAATAAAAGGATTGGAGTATGCACAAAATCGTTGAGTTT
>CAYOWJ010000042.1:15919-18385 GCA_964407625.1 uncultured Lentimicrobiaceae bacterium | reverse complement strand
GACCAACGAAGAAATCGTTTCATCAATCCTTCACCTGATGCAGCTCAAGAAGCTGGTTTAATCGTTCAACTATTTCATAAATAATCCAACAAAGCCTAACAGGCAATTAAAACTGTTAGGTTTTGGTTTTGACAGTCACATTTAGAATAATGATCTAATGTCGTTTGGTTAACAAATATAAAATGGAACACAGTTCAAACGGATCCGCTATTTGGTGGAGGCGGATTAAAGCTGTTTATGATACAAGAAATCCGCGAAAATCAGCGTTGCTTGCATCAGCGTTATCAGCGTTCAAATCCTTAACTAAACGACGTTGAATAATGGTTTCCAATTTCAAAATCCAAAAACAGGAATTAAAAGTACTGGTACTTATCTCAATAAATCTTCATCAACATGACCAAAAAAAACACAAAAAACGAAACACCTTTTAAAGTTCAAACCGAACAATTTGCCGATATAAAAATCCTTAGGTTCCGGGTTCCCGGTTTTGAAGACTTGCTCATATCGCAAAAAATCATGCTTTACTACCTTTATGAGGCCGCACTTGCAGGCCGCGACATTTTGTGGGACCAAAACTTCAGGTACAATCTTCTGATCAGAAGGTCACTCGAAAACATCTACAACACATACAAAGGCGAACGCACCGGCCAAAACTGGGAAAACTTTGTGGTTTATCTTAAAAGAGTATGGTTTTCAAACGGCATTCATCACCATTATTCGATGGATAAATTTGCTCCCGAAATCCCATCCGATTATTTTTCTGACCTGATCAAAAATTCGGATTTTGCCGGATTTCCGGGGAATTTTGACGAAATCGACAGCTTAACCAAAACACTAATTCCTATAATTTTTGATGAAAAAATAGCAGCCAAAAGAGTTGTTCAGGATGCTGGTACAGATCTGATCGAAGCGTCGGCAAACAATTTTTACGAAAATCTCAGCCAGCAGGAAGCTGAGGACTTTTATCAGAAACTCGCTGATCCTGAAAACCCCAGGCCCGTTTCTTATGGCCTGAATTCAAAACTGGTGAAGGAAAATGGTGTAATTACCGAAAAAGTCTGGAAAATCGGAGGCATGTATGCTGAGGCTATCGAAAAGATTGTTTTCTGGCTCGAAAAAGCCATAACCATGGCTGAAAATCCCATCCAGAAAGCCACATTAAGCAAACTTGTCGATTTTTATAAAACCGGCGACCTCAACGCTTTTGACGAATACAACATTTTGTGGCTCCAGGACACAAAATCGCTGATTGACGTGGTAAATGGCTTTATCGAAGTTTATGGCGATCCGCTCGGCAGAAAAGGAACTTTCGAGTCGGTGGTTTCAATCCGTGATACGGAATCAACGAAAAGAGCAAAAACCGTGAGCGACAACGCCCAATGGTTCGAAGATCATTCACCCACTCATCCTGAATACAAAAAGAAAAATGTAACCGGAGTATCGGCAAAAGGCATCAACGTAGTGATCGAATCGGGCGACTGCTCGCCTTCGACACCCATCGGCATCAACTTGCCCAACGCCGACTGGATCAGGGCTGAATATGGCTCAAAATCCGTTACCATCGATAATATTATGACAGCTTACGACGAAGCTTCGAAAAATTCAGGTGCCATCGAGGAATTTGCCTGGTCGGAGGAAGAAGTGCAGCTTTCGAAAAAATGGGGAAATCTTTGCTCAAACCTGCATGTTGACCTGCATGAAATTGTTGGTCATGGTTCAGGAAAATTAAAAGATGGCGTTGGCAACCCGGCAGATACTTTAAAAAATTATGCTTCAACGCTTGAAGAAGCGCGCGCTGACCTGGTTGCGCTCTATTTTGCGATCGACCCCAAATTGGTCGGATTGAACCTGATGCCTGAAATTTCGGTCGGATTTGCCGAGTATAATTCTTACATCCGTGGTGGAATGATGACGCAACTGGTGCGTGTTGAACCGGGAAAAAACATCGAAGAATCGCACATGCGAAACCGGCAACTCATTGCTGCCTGGGCTTTTGAAAAGGGTAAAGCTGATAAAGTGATTGAGAAAAAAAACAGGGATGGAAAAACATTTTTCGTGGTGAACAATCATGTGCTGCTCAGAGAAATTTTTGGTGCCATGCTGCGCGAAATCCAACGCATAAAATCGGAGGGCGACTATGAAGCAGGAAAAAATCTGGTCGAAAAATACGGCGTAAAAGTAGATTTGGATTTACATCAGGAAGTTTTGGAAAGATGGAAAAAACTAAATATCGCGCCATTCTCAGGATTTATTAATCCACGATTAGTGCCGGTTTTTGAGGACGAAAACATTGTTGATGTTAAAATTGAGTATCCCGAAGATTTTACCGAACAAATGCTTGAGTATGCCGAAAAACATTCCTTCCTTCCTACAAAAAATTAAATTTATGAGAACGGTCTAAAAAGATGCCAAATAGCACATTAATGGGGCTAAAGCCCAGAATTTCACGAATATCAATTGCCCCGA
>CAYOWJ010000042.1:2391-15819 GCA_964407625.1 uncultured Lentimicrobiaceae bacterium | reverse complement strand
AATAGCACATTAATGGGGCTAAAGCCCAGAATTTCACGAATATCAATTGCCCCGACCTTAAGGTCGGGGCAATTGAAAAACAGTAAAATACCGCGCTTTAGCCCAAAATCATCAGTTTTTAGATTTTATTCATAATTGATTTTTTTAATTAATCGCTGGTTTAATTAATCACAAATTTACGGAAGTTCCTGATTTCAGCTATGATTGGTGCTATCGCAGTCGGGGAAGCCTGCAGGAGTAATTCCCAAATTCATCACTTCACAGCGTCAGAATCACAGAAAAATAATTTTGTTACAAGCCTATATTTGTTTATTTTAAATGTTGTTCTATATTTGCACCCTCAAAAAAAAGAGGTATTATCATAAGTATTTATTATTAAAAAATTAATAACACATGCAAAACAAAGGATTTATTAAGCTGATTGCCATCCTGTTTGCGTTAGTTTGTCTGTACCACTTATCGTTTACGTACGTAACTTCAAGGGTTGAAAAAAAGGCGAAAGCATACGCCCAGAGCGCAACGACTGAGAATATGGCTAAAAGAATGGCTAACAATAACTTAGCAAAGGAAAAGTATCTTTTAGATTCAATCTCCAAGGCAAGACAGAGTTATTACCTCGACTCGATGTCAAATCAGGTAGTTTACAACATCTTAGTTAGAAAATATACCTTTAAAGAATCAAAGGAGCGTGAATTAAACCTTGGTCTTGACTTAAAAGGTGGTATGAACGTAACGCTTGAAGTTTCGGTTGTTGACATTATCAGGGGATTATCGGGCAACAGCCAGAACCCAACTTTTAAAGCTGCACTGGAACTTGCAAGGGAAAAACAAAAAAACAGTCAGAAGGATTTTGTAACGCTATTTGGAGAATCTTTCACGGAAACCGATCCAAACGCACAACTGGCTTCGATTTTTATCACCGAATTCAAAGATAAAATCAATTACAATTCGACCAATGATGAAGTGCTCGAAATCATCCGTAGCGAGGCTAACGGCGCAATTGACCGCACTTTTGAAATCCTCCGCACCCGTATCGACCGGTTTGGAGTAGCTCAGCCGAATATTCAAAAATTACAAACTGCAGGTCGCATCCTTGTCGAGCTTCCCGGTATTAAAGAACCGGATCGTGTTCGTAAACTTTTACAGGGAACCGCAAGCCTTGAATTCTGGGAAACTTACAACTTTACCGATGTTTACAACTATTTCCAGTTGGCCGATCAAAAATTACTGAGTGTGTTGAAAGCTGAATCAATCATCGAAAGTGATCCTGCACCAATCACAACAACATCTACCGAAACATCAGACAGCCAGGCAGAAAAAGCTACTTCAACAGACACTTCAAAACAAGGTCTGCTCGATAAACTCAGCGATTCGCTTGATACTAAAAAAGAAGGCCGCACCACCGAAGAAATTGCCAAAACAAATCCATTGTTTGCCTACCTGAGGCCTAATCTCGTTCCAAACGATAATGGCCAGTATTCACCATCAGCGTCAGCAACCGTTGGTGTGGCTCAGATTAAAGATACTGCCATGATCAACTACATGCTCAGGAAAGTAAAAGACATCTTCCCGCGCGATTTAAAGTTGGCATGGATGAACAAACCAGATGCAAAAAGATTTGGCGCCGATATTCTCGAATTAGTTGCCCTTAAAGTGAATTCGAGTGATGGCTCCGCTGCACTTGGTGGCGATGTAATTGTAGACGCTGCTCAGGATTTTGACCAGAATGGCCGCGTTGAAGTTTCGATGAATATGAATTCAGAAGGTGCCCGCGTATGGAAAAGACTTACCGGCGACAATGTTGGTCGTCAGATTGCCATTGTGCTTGATGGTTATGTTTATTCAGCGCCAAATGTAAACGGTGAAATTCCAAACGGGCGTTCATCAATTACCGGTAATTTCGAGGTTGCTGAAGGAAAAGATCTTGCAAACATTTTAAAAGCAGGTAAACTTCCTGCTCCTGCCAGGATCGTTGAAGAAGCTGTAGTTGGACCATCACTTGGAAAAGTGGCCATCAACAACGGTTTAATTTCGTTTATTATCGCATTTTTCCTGGTTCTCCTTTACATGGGACTTTATTATAACAAAGCCGGCTGGATTGCTGACGTTGCTTTGCTTACCAATATTTTCTTCCTTTTTGGGGTGTTGGCCTCGCTTGGTGCTGTACTTACACTTCCCGGTATCGCCGGTATTGTGCTTACCCTCGGTATGGCTGTTGATGCCAACGTAATTATTTACGAGCGTATCAAAGAAGAGGTTCGCGCCGGTAAAGGAATTAAACTTGCAATCCATGATGGTTATCAAAATGCTTACTCAGCTATTATCGACGGTAACGTTACAACAATATTAACTGGTATTGTACTTTACGTTTTCGGAACGGGTCCGATCCAGGGTTTTGCCACAACTTTAATTATTGGTATTCTAACCTCCCTTTTCACAGCTATCTTCATTTCCAGAATCATCTTTGAATATTTTCTTGAAAAAAATAAACCTGTTCCTTTCGGAAACAAATACACCAATAACACACTGGTTAATGCCAACTTCGATTTTATTGGAATACGGAAAATTGGTTACATCATTTCGTCAACTGTAATTATACTCGGGATTGTTTCTTTAGCCTTCAGAGGATTAAATTATGGTGTTGATTTTTCAGGAGGAAGGACTTATGTAGTCCGTTTTGACCAGGATGTTAATACAAACGACATCAGGCAGTCGCTTAATGCTGAATTTGGACAACAGCCCGAAGTAAAAGTTTTCGGACCCAATTCACAGGTTAAGATTACAACCAAATTTGAAATCGACAGTCAGAATCCGAACATTGATGAAGTTATCACAACAAAACTTTTTGCTGCTTTAAAAACATATTACATCGATCAAAGCATTACCTACAATGATTTTACAGCAGATACCGGTAAAGACAAACTAACCGGAATTTTGAGTTCCCAAAAAGTTGGACCTACAATCGCCGACGATATCCGCAACAGCGCTATTCTTGCGATTATTTTTGCTTTGATTGTAATTTTTGCCTATGTTGCAGTCAGGTTTAACAAATGGCAATATGGTTTTGGTGGTGTTGCTGCTCTTTTCCACGATACCATGTTTGTGATTGCACTTTACTCTCTATTTTACAGTATTATGCCTTTCAGCCTTGAAGTTGACCAGGCATTTATTGCGGCAATCCTTACCATTATTGGTTATTCGATCAACGACACGGTAATCATCTTCGACCGTATCCGTGAAAACTTAACCAACCATCCAAAAAAGACCTTAATGGAAAACATGAATCACGGCGTTAACAGCACCCTGGCAAGAAGTATCAACACTCTGGGGACAACCATCGTTACCTTGATTGCGATTTTCATCTTTGGTGGTGAAGTTATCAGAGGGTTTGCTTTTGCACTGCTTGTTGGTATTACCGTTGGAACTTATTCGTCGGTATTTATTGCCAGCCCGCTCGCTTACGACCTGATCATGCGTAAACAAAGAAAAGACGAAGCTAAAGTGATTAAAAAATAATTGGCACTTTTAAAAATAAAAGTCCCGGTACAGGTGATCATGCCTTTATCGGGACTTTTTTTATACATTTGCCTTTTTTGTCAGGATACGAATCCTGCTATTTTGAAGTTTTAACAAATCACACATTCATCAAAACCCGGAATTAACTAGCCGGCGTTAAATTTTAAAATTGAATAAAATTGACAATTGCATTTTTTGATATTAGCGGAGGTGAGATATTTGTGATCTTACTGGTGGTGTTCATCATTTTTGGACCTGATAAAATCCCGGAAATTGCCCGCTGGATAGGGAAAAGTGTAAACGAAATAAAACGGGCAACCAGCGAAATTACCGACGAAATCAGCAAAGAAACCAAAGACATCAGGGAGGCTGCTGATAAATTGAAAGAAGACATTCATAAAACTACCAGGGAAATTACCAAAACCGTTGAAGATACAGGTAAAGATCATAAAAACAAAGAACCTCAGCTATAGCCTGGCGATTAATGAAGTAAAATAAACCAGCGCAAATAAAGTGGGAGAATGGTGAAAATAATAAAATTTTTAGCACGTCGTTTACCTGATGTTTAAGGGAAAATATCCTGGTTTCGATTTTCAGATTGATGGCGACACCAGAAACAATGAAAGTTTTGATGACAGAAAAAAATAACTCCATGCGAATCCATTTTTTGACGATCACCGCACTATCTTTTTTTATCCTGATTAATTTTCAGGCTACAGGCCAGAGTAAAAAATCTCAGGCTGCCGACGATGATTTTTTAAACATGCGCTATTCTTTAGCCATTCCAAAATATAAAAAAGCCTACTCCCGCACCAAAAGCAACAAGGTTGAGAAGAACAGGATCACCTATCAGATGGCTGAATGTTACCGGCTTACGGGCGAAATGAAACGTGCCGAAGCTTTTTACAAACGGCTGGAACGTGCCAAATACGACCGCACCGAACCTTTGGTTTTACTCTATCTTGCCGATGCCCAGCTTTCGACCGGCAATTACGAAGAAGCGCTCGAAAATTACAAATTGTACACCGAACGGGTTCCCGAAGATCCCCGCGGAAAAGTGGGAGAAAAATCCTGCACTTTAGCCATCGAATGGGAGAAAAATCCCACAAACTTCACCATCAGCACCTCAAAAAAACTCAATTCGAGGGAAGATGATTTTTCTCCGGCATATTCAGAAAACACAGCCAATGCCATCATTTTCACTTCTTCGCGCGATGGTTCTGCCGGCAAAAAAACGGACGACTGGACAGGCATGAACTTTACCGACCTTTTTTACAGCAAACAGGATAAAAAAGGCGAATGGAGTACGCCTGTTACAGCTGACGCAAATCAGGCTGTTAATACCGAAGCCAATGAAGGACAGTCCGCTTTTAACGCCAATTTTGGCAATATGTATTTTACCCGATGCGGAAAAGAAAATACCACCATCAATGGTTGCCAGATTTATGTTGCGCGCAAGCAAGGCAGAGGCTGGGGCGAACCCGAAAAGGTGGATCTCGGTGGCGACAGCACTTCGGTATTCGGCCACCCAGCCATTAGTCCGGATGAAACCATCCTGATATTTTCTTCATCAAAATCGGGCGGTGCAGGCGGCAAAGACCTTTGGGTGGTGACCAGAAAAAGTGGAAGTGGCAAATTTTCGACACCCCGCAACCTTGGCGAATTGATCAACACCAAAGGTGATGAGGTTTTTCCTTTCCTTCGCGGCGACACGGTGCTTTATTTTTCTTCCAATGGTCATCCCGGAATGGGCAGCCTCGATATCTACAAATCGTCAAAACAGGCCGATGGCACATGGGGTGAACCCGTGAATATGCGGCCTCCCGTAAATACCAACTCCGACGACTTCGGCATCTGTTTTCACCCTGACGGCCTCAACGAAGGCTTCTTTTCGTCGAACCGCAAAGGTGGACGTGGTGGCGACGATATTTATTATTTCATCAACCCTCCCCTGCTCTACACCATCAAAGGAAAAATTACCGATAACAGCACCCTACAGCCTATCGAAGGCGCCGTAGTCAATCTTCTTGGCTCGGATGGCACCACCATTCTTACAAAATCGAATACGGTGGGTTATTATGAATTTAACAAAAGCCAGGTTAAGCCAAACACAACCTACGAACTTGTAGTTGCCAAAGAAAAATATTTTAACGAAAAAGCCACCGAGACAACGGTAGGTCTGGAAGTGAGTAAAGATTTTGAAATCAATTTTAAACTCGAGCCTATCCCGGATGTGCCCATTGTTCTTCCTGATATTTTGTATGATCTTGGAAAATGGGATTTAAAACCGCAATTCCAGGATTCATTACAGGGCTTGATCCAGACCCTGGATGCCAACGAAACCATCATTGTTGAACTTGCTGCTCATACGGATAACCGCGACACCGACGAAAAGAACGATATTCTTTCTCAAAAACGTGCCGAATCGGTGGTTGAATACCTCATCCAGCGTGGCATTGATCCCGATCGCCTCATTGCAAAAGGTTATGGCGAAAGGGTTCCCCGTAAACTTCTTACTGATGTTATCCGTGAAGGATACACTTTCCCTGCCGGCTCGGTGCTAACGGGTGGTTTTATTGATTCATTGCCCAACACTGCTGTAAAAGAGGCTGCCCACCAGATGAACCGCCGTACTGAGTTTTCGATTGTAAGCAAAGATTACATTCCTAAACCCAAAAACCGGACAATAACAACCGGCCCGGAGGTTAAAGTTGTTCTGAATCCTGAAGAGCACATCTTAAAATACGAGCTTAATGCAAACAATCAAATTCAGGCTGAATGCATTGTAAGTGGCTTTACACTGAGTTTTGTTTACGACCCCCGGGGTGTTAAACCTTTGATTTCGCTGGGTAGTGCGCTTCGTCTGCTCAAAGAAGGAACCATCGATAAAAACAGTTTTGCTGGAGATGCTGCCAAAATCCTTGGTGAAGGCACCATTGCCGATCGCGCTGTTTTTAAGGTAGCTACCCTTCGCATTGCCAACCTCACCATAAATGATGTCGAAATTCAGGTTGATCACCAACTGAAAGCACAATTTGTAATCGGCCCGATTACGCTTGGTGAATTTGGAGAATACACCATCGACGAGGAGAAAAAGCAGATCAGCTTTAAGTAATTTGTCACAAAAGCAAGTCAGGATTTCCTGATTTGCTTTGCAAACCATTTTTTGCTGCTCCAGGTTTTATAACACCTTTGAATGGTTTAGTGGGTTTCGATCTGATTTAAATTCAATTAAAACCTCTATTTAGAAAGTATAAAAACTTCATCGTTCCCGATGAATAAATCTATTTTTCCATTTACCCTCATTATAAAAGAATTATTTTTGCTGCCGATATGCATCGAAAAACATATCGTAAATTAACTTCAAAATCGATTTTTTTATCATTAATAATCAAATAGTTTAATTCATGAAAAAGCATTTGTTTTTTGTTTTAGCCATTTTTGCTACGGCTGGTTTGTTTTTTACCGCCTGTTCGAAGGATGAAGAAAAAGACCCGCCAACACTGAGTTTTAAAACCGGAACCGGCTACACTTCTGCCGATGCCACGGTTAATTTCGGCGACACCGTTAATGTAGGCCTTCAGGCCGAAAGCAACGGAAGCGACAACATCACCAAACTTATCGTTACTGCCGGTGATCAGGTCATGCTCGATTCGACCTTGAATGTGCTCCAACTTGCGATTGATTTTAATATCATCAAAGGTGCATCCGGCAGTGAAACCTGGAAGTTTAGCATTACTGACGCTGCCAGCAAAAAAACCGAAAAAGTAATTGTACTTTCCCGTGCCAGCACCGAAATCACCGTTTACAACGATATCGTTCTTGGCGCGCAGGACAACACCACTGAGCCGCAATTTTTCGCAACCACCGATGGCAGCCGCTATTCACAGGATGATGCTTTCGACAACCAGGAAAAAATTGATATTTTCTGCTTTTACGAAAACACGGCAAGCCACCAGAACTTTACCACACTTGCATCTCCAGGCTCCAATATTACCGAAATTTATTTCGGAAGTACAGCACCCGATTTCTATACTACAAAAAATATTACTTTCTTTTGCAAGACAACACTCACTGCTTCCCAGTTTGATGCAGTCACCAACGATGAGGTTATTCTTCAATCTTTTGATCCGGAAAACCAATACAAAAAAGCTAAAAACCTTCAGGTTGGTGAAGTTTATGCTTTTATGACCCAGGCCGGAAAATACGGATTATATAAAGTTACAGCCGTAGTTCCGGAAACCACCGGATCGATGGGTATGTCGGTAAAGATTCAAAAGTAAAACAATGAACAGGTTATCTTTGTATCTGATGTTTCTGATCGCAGGAACGCTGCCATTTCTGTTTTCATGCTCCAAAGAAGAATCAACAGACAAAATTCCAACCATTACCTTTCTTCAGGGCGACACTACCCTGATCGGTGAAGGGGCAATTGTTGGGGAAGGAATGCCGATGAAATTCGGAATCAGCATGTTGGGTGGCGGCACTGAAGTTACAAATCTGGTAATTGAAGTCAGATCGCCGGAGGATACGATTACCATGCTCGATTATGGCATGTACAAAGAAAAACTGGACACTGTGCTCACATTTTATAAAGGCAGTTTTGAGGATGAATCATGGTTCTTCCGGATTATGAATAAAGATCGCATCACTGCCTTTATTTCGATGAATATTCAAAAAGATTCAATCAGTCACTACGGAGAAATCCTGTTTTTGCCTTCCGTTACCATGGGTTTTCAGGAAAATACTGATTTTGGACATTATCTTAACCTCAACGACGGTATCGTACTTTCGACTCAGGAAGCAACCGCTGATCAGGAAAATGTTGATTTGCTGGTGTATTATTATTTAGACGGGACCACACCCTCCCCTACTTTTTCGTCCCCCGGCGACCAGGACGCACCTTCTTTTTATCCTGAAATAAACTCCTGGGAGCTAAAAAATTACACCAAATACGACTATGTAACAAAGGTTTCGGAGGCAGAATTCGACGCTGCCAATAACGACAGTCTTTTGGTTAAATCGTACAACGAATTCTGGGGAAGGCGAAAATACAAATACGCAGTTGCCGGGATAATATTCCCTTTTAAGACTATTTCAGGCAAAATCGGTCTGGTAAAAGTTTTAAATTCGGATATGCTGGCAGGCGGAAAAATCACATTTTCGATTAAAGTTCAAAATTAAAAGCAAATGCAAATCAGGTATTTTCTTTCAGTCTTCATCGTCCTGTTTTTCTGTTTGGCTGGTCATACACAGCAGGTTATTAAAGGTAAAGTTACAGATGCCAAAAACGGTGAAAGTATCGTGGGAGCAAATGTTGTTTTTCAGGATAACCAGGGAGTGACCACCAATGGCGCTGGTGAATTCGTTTTAAATGATCTGAAAACCGGAACATACAATCTCGAAATCAGTTTTATTGGCTATGAAACCGTGAAAAAGAAGGTGATTCTTGAAAATGACCAGTCACAAAACCTGCTGATAGAGCTTGTTCCACGGGATTATCTAACCGATGAAGTCGTAATAACTGGAACCCGCACCGAAAACCAGCTCAAAAATGTCCCAAACCGCATCAATGTTCTTTCTTCGCGACAATTGCAGGCCATCCCGATGCAATCCATCGACGATGCCCTGGATTATATGCCTGGCGTTCTGGTGAACCGCCCTTTCGGAATCTTTTCGAGCAAAGCAACGGTGACCATGCGTGGTTTGAGCGGCAAGGAACAGGCAAGAACGCTGGTTTTGATAGATGGCATTCCTGTAAATAAAACCGACGGCGGAACCGTAAACTGGAACCTGATGAACTATGATAACATCGAACGCGTCGAAATAGCCAAAGGACCGGCATCATCGCTTTATGGCAGCAATGCCATGGGCGGGGTTATCAACATCATTACAAAAAAGCCTGTTGAACCTTTTTCAGGAAAAATTTCACTCGATTACGGAACATACAACACCGTCGGCGGAAAAATCTATCTTGCCGGAAGACCTGAAAACAGTAAATTTTACTGGTCCCTCAACAGTTTTGCCCGTACGAGCGATGGTTACGTCACCCAGGCACCGGTTGATCAGACCAAATACACCACCAAATCTGATGTAAAGGAAATGAGTGCCGGAGCAAAAGTTGGTTATGATATTTCGGCAAATCAGCAAATTACCGCCGGTTTTAATTATTACAACGACATCCATGGAACCGGAGAAAAAGTTTACCAGGAAAACGGCAACTACACCAGTCAGGAAACCTGGCAGGCCAACGCAAGTTACCAGGCAAAGCTGAAGGATTTCAACATTCAGGCAGGCCTTTTTTATCAGAACGAAAATTATGTAAAAGTTAGCGATTACCTGAGCGACAATCGCTACAATTATGTTGAGGTTTTGTCGAAACGCAGCGATGCCGGCATCTTTGGGAATGTTATCCATAAATTTGGTGAAAATCATACGGTCATTGCCGGCTTTGAAGCACGACAGGGTGCCGTGGATGCTTCTGATGTTTATTATACCTCCACCGATAAAGTGAATAATGCAGGTATTATGGATTTTGCAGCCGTTTTTGCTCAGGATGAAATCCTGTTGTTTGACCAAAAAGTGAAAATCGTTGCCGGGCTGCGCTATGACTATGCGAAGTTTCACGATGGGGAATTTTCGATCGAAAATCCTTCGTACGCCCTCGAATATCTGTCGTATTACCAGGTTCCCGAAATGGAGGAAGAGTCATGGACTGCATTAAGTCCTAAACTCTCGTTGCAATATCGTTTTGATGATCAGTTCAGGATGTACGTTGCTTACGCCAAAGGTTTCAGGCCGTCAGTGCTCGATGATATGTGCCGTTCAGGAAAGATCAGCGGGGGATTCAAGATTGCGAATCCTTCCCTTCAGCCTGAATACCTCGATAATATTGAAGTTGGCGGGGATATCACAATCTGGAACAAATTACGCATCGAAGCTACAGCCTATTACAGCATCGGAAAAGATTTTATGTATTACATCAGCACGGGCGATTCGGTGGAGATGCCCACAGGTGAGGTGCCTGTCATGATCCGCGATAACATCAGCAAAGTTGAAATTTACGGATTTGAAAGTAGTGCAACTTTTACGCTTAACTCAACGCTTTCCGCATTTGCAAACTACGCTTATGCCCATCCTCAGATAAAGGATTATCAGGTCAGCGATCCGACCGTTGATGCCGATCTGGAAGGAAATTATCTTACCGATGTTCCGGATCATCTTGTTTCGGCAGGAATAAATTATTCACCCACTTTTGCCAGTTTCAGCCTCATGGCAAGATATTGCGGCGAGATGTGGATAAACGATAAGAACGGTTTCGACAACAAATACCTCTTCGCCTATAAATATCCTGCTGTTTTTACGATGGATGCAAAGGTTTCAAAAGTTTTCGATAATCAGATCGGTCTGACCTTGTCCATTCAGAATATCCTGGATGAGAAATATTACGACAGCAAAGGATCCATCTGCCCGGGAAGGTTTGTAACCGGTGAGATTTCGTACAAGTTTTAAAATATATGTTTTCAAAGGCAGCATTAAATAAACCTGCCTGTATTTTTTAATTCTTCAGGGTGTCATGATCAAACTCATCAAATGCAGGCCATCCGATGAAACCATGACGTAATATTGGTTCTCTTGAATAAAATTCAACGGAATCATGATAATGATTTTAACATAGAATCCTTCAGCCTCAATTTCATGTGTACATTTAGTTATTTTTGCCAAAGATATTTTGAGCTTACTTAACATTTGACAAATCATGACCTGCAAAACACAAAAACTTGCCAGCCTCATTGGAAATACTCCCCTTCTTGAAATCCGTTTCAGGTACAAAGGTGAAAACAGGGTACTTTATGCGAAAGCTGAAAACCTGAACATGACCGGTAGCATCAAAGACCGGATGGCATTTCACATCATTACAAAGGCTTATGAAAGGGGTGATCTGACCGAAAAAATGCCCATGGTGGAGGCAACAAGTGGAAATACCGGAATTTCAATTGCTGCCATCGGACGTGCCCTGGGTCATAAAGTGACGATATTTATGCCCGACTGGATGAGTATGGAACGTAAAAACCTCATCAAAAGCATGGGCGCCGATATTCACCTTGTCAGTAAAGAACAAGGTGGGTTCATTGGAAGTATCCAGATGGCTAAGGATGAAGCCAATCGTATCGGAGGTTTCTTAACAAGCCAGTTTTCGAATGAAGATAACATCGAAGCACATGAACTTACTACTGCTGTTGAACTCTGGTGGCAGCTGAAATACCGGAATATGATTCCTGATGCATTTATTGCCGGTGTTGGAACCGGAGGAACAATAATGGGCGTTGGCAAATTTTTAAAAAAACAGGATTCATCCATCAAGGTATTGCCGTTGGAACCTGCCAGTTCCCCTACCCTTACTACCGGCTATAAGGTAGGAAAACACCGCATTCAGGGCATTTCGGATGAATTTATTCCTTCGATTGTTAACATGACAAAACTCGATGAGATTGTTAGTGTTGATGATGGTGACTCGATTATTATGGCACAAAAACTTGCGAGCTGCCTGGGTATCGGTGTTGGGATTTCTTCGGGTGCTAATTTTATCGGAGCTTTAAAAGTTCAGAATAAATTAGGAAGCAACAAAGTTGTGGTAACCGTTTTTCCGGATGATAACAAGAAATATCTGAGCACAGATCTCCTGAGAGAAGAGCCTGTAAAAGAAGGCTTTTTGTCGTCGGATATCGAACTTATCGATTTCAGCTCCTTTAAACGGGTTTGCCACACCTGCTGCGACCCGACTGATTGCTGGGAAAGGTCGTACAAACACGAATCCATTAAACTTCCGCATTGCCCGAGACGAGCCTAAAAAAGGCATAAAGCTTTAATAGCAAAGTGTAAGTTAACCGTCTTTTGGAACTTCGGTCTTCGGTCTTCCAACTTCCTATTCTTCGATCACTTTCCAAACTGCATCAATCACGGTTCCGTCAACCCATTTTATTACGGCAACAACTTCATCAGTAAATTTAGGTTTTGCTGGTACTCCACAGATTTTCTCGGCTTCAGCCTTTAATTCCTGAATGGTAACCATTGGAAGATTTGTGTTTTTCATCTTTTCGATAAGATCGGTCCGCAATGGATTTATGGCAATTCCCCTTTCGGTGATGATTACGTCGATGAGTTCTCCAGGCGCACAAAGTGTGGTCACTTCATCTTTAACAACAGGAATCCTGTCGCGGAAAAGTGGAATAGGAAGGATGGTACATTTCGAGAAGAGGCAATTCTGCCAGCCGCCGATGCCATGAAGCAGGTAACCGTCGGAATGACTCACCACGTTGGCATTAAAATTTACATCAACCTCGGTAGCCCCCAGAATTACCACATCAACCATCGAAGCAAAATTTCCCTTGCCGTGATAATTGTAGCTGGTAAAAGGGCTGGTGTTGACGTGTCCTTCGTTTTCGCGCATCGAGCGAACACCTTCCAGGTCGAAAGTCTGTCCGTCCAGAATATAATCAACGAGCCCTTCTTCGAGCATCTGAACAGGGTATTTGTTGCTTCCGGCACGAATAAAACGTGCTTTCCAACCACGGTTCCTTAAAATTTCGCTAAAATAAATTCCGATCGAAAGTGAAGTTCCGCCGCTTCCCGCCTGGTATGAAAAACCATCCCGGATAATTCCGGCTTCGTCGCAAAACTGGGCCGTCATCTCAGCGATGAGCAAACGGTCGGGGCTTTTGGTAACTTCGGTGGTTCCTGAAACAATTTTTTCGGGTAAGCCAACTTTATCCACAACAACAACATAGTCAACATAATTCCCATGAATCTGCCAGGGGATACACGGGAATGGAACCAGATTATCGGTAACTACGATCACTTTATCGGCATATTGAGAATCACCAAGCGCAAATCCCAAAAGCCCGCAAGCAG
>CAYOWJ010000042.1:0-2291 GCA_964407625.1 uncultured Lentimicrobiaceae bacterium | reverse complement strand
TCGCCGGTAGCATTTCCGAAAGGATCAGCCGTGGGAGCAGCAATTACTGCAATGTCGATCTGAACTTCGCCATCCTGAATGGCCTGGTAGCGGCCTCCATGTGAGCGCAATACGCCCACACCTTCCATCCGTCCCTGCGAGCAGAATTTCCCAAGAATTCCGTTCATGCTTCCCTCGATGCGATTGATGGTGCCGTCTTCGAGATATTTAATCAGAGGTTCGTGGCAGGGAAAAGAAGCCGACGGAAACCACCTAAGATTCTTCACGCCAAGTTCGTGGGCAATGTCAAAAATCTGGATGGCGATCAGGTCTCCATTCCTGAAATGGTGATGTGTCGAGATGGTCATCCCATCTTTCAAACCTGCTTTTATCAAGGCTTCTTTAAGATTTTCGACTGTTTTGTTGCCATCATCCGGATAATTGGCGCAACTGGAGATACGCGGTGCAAATTTGCGACCCGTGGGAATAAATTTCCCGATTCCCATAAACGGCACCTGTGCTTCTCCGTTGATTTCGCTTGGAACCATTCGGCCTGCGGCGTTTTTTACCAGTTTATCAAATTTTTTCATAACTTCCTGATTTTCTAAAATTCGTTTTAATACTAACTTTTTAAAACCGCCTGCTCGGCCAGCATTTCTTCACGCCAGTCTTGATTGAGCAATCCAACTGAAATGGCAAGATTGATGGTTTTTTGGGCACGTTTTACAACTGGAGCATCAATCATTTTTGTTCCAAGCGAAACAACACCAAGACCCTGCTCGGTGGCAATCATGAAGGCATTTACGATCTTTTTCGCCTTATCAATTTCAACTGCATCCGGAGCAAAATTATCATGAATAACCTTAATCTGGCGGGGATGAATACAACCCATTCCATCGAAACCCAGCGATTTTGAGGTCAGCACATTTTGCCTGAGACCTTCCATATCGCCAACATCCGAAAATACCGAATCAATGGCCTGAATACTGGCGGCTTTTGCTGCATTAACAACCTGTGTTCTTGCGAAGAATGATTCGGTGCCAGCGGCTGTGCGTTTTACGCCAAGGTCGGCGGTGTAATCTTCGAGGCCAATGGCCAGGGCAACAACGTTATCGGCAGCAGATGCAATTTCAAAAGATTTAATTACTCCCAGCGCACTTTCGATGATCGGCATCAGCCAGATGGGCCGTGAAATCTTCAGTTCAGCATGAATCTGAGCGATTTTATCATTCACCTGCTTTATCTGATCCGCACTTTCGCATTTTGGAACCAGGATAAGATTAACTCCGTGAGGAACAAGAAAATCGAGATCTTCGATGCCTTTTGGAACCTGGTTGATGCGCACCATTTTTTCGGCACCATAAAAATTCAGACTACGAAGTGCATTTCGAACCATAAAGCGCGCCTCATGTTTTTTATCGAAAGCCACGGCATCTTCCAGGTCGAGAATAAGTCCGTTTGGCCGGTGAAGGCCGGCATTGATCATCAGGCTGGGCGTGTTTCCCGGCAGGTAAAGCCTCGAAAACCTGTTTTGATCTTTCTTTGTGTCGAATTTGTTTTCTTCGATTATCTCAAAAAGGTAATTCTTGTCTGTTTCCACGAGCAATTTGATGGCAGCTTCGATGCGGGCGGCCTGAACATAAGGCAAAGCACCGCTGTCGTCAATTTCAAGAATACAGTTTTTGATGTCGAAGAATTTCAGGATATCGAGGGCAAGTTGCTCAATATCTTTACCGTACAGCACTTTTACCTTGCTTTCGAGGCGCAGGTCAATGCCTCCGTTTTGGGTAAGTGTGAGGCTCACAAAACAATCGGAACGCACGCGTTTACCTTTGTTTCCGGCAGTTGCTATTTTTTCCAAATCAACCTCCGTTTTAAATTATTTATGATTGATGATTTTCATTAAAAATTGGTAGCAAAAATATTCCAAATTATCGGGTTGCAAAGGTAGAACGAGTATAAATTTTGGGAGAAAATTGATTTTGGACTTCGCTGCGCTGAGCGGCATTTGCAATGCCGCTCTTTAGATCGGACAATTTGCAATTAGTCAAATTCAATAAACCAAATCAGCAAAGACTACAGCGCTGCACCTTAAGTTTGTCGTTGTGTATTGAATTACAAATTCAAAAATGATCAAAGCGGCATTACAAATTCTGCTTAGCCGGGGGTATCATGGATTGTGTTGAATCACAAATTCAAAAATGATCAATGCGACATTACAAATTCTGCTTAGCCGGGGGTACCATGGATTGTGTTGAATTACAAATTCAAAAATTATCAAAGCGGCATTACAAATGCCGCTTAGCCGGGGG
>CAYOWJ010000041.1:0-18434 GCA_964407625.1 uncultured Lentimicrobiaceae bacterium | reverse complement strand
GCTTAACCGGAATTAATTTCTAACAAACACGCTGGGAGGAATTTCTTTAACTTTTCACTACTGACCGACAAAAAAATTATGAATCAACCGAATCCCTTGTAGTTATTCCGTCCCTACGGGACTTTGTAGCAATTGGGGTCAACTTTCCTTCTACCAATATTTAGTCCCTAACGGGACTACCCCGTAGGGGTAAAATGTTGGTAGAAAGCAGGATACCAAAAAACGAAAAGTCCCGTAGGGACGAAACATTAACTTTGTCGGTCAGTAATGTTAACTTATAAAAGTTCGTTGGTAAAAAAATTGAAAGCTCCATACACGATGCGGCCTAATTTCGATAACCGTGGGAGAATCTTTCGGCATGCGCAAAAGCAAATCACAAAAACACACAAGCTGTCAAAAACTGGCAGCTTCTGTAATCTCATCTTTCGTAAGTTCCTTTTTTCAACAAAACTCCATCCTCAATCACCAGTTTGCCCATCGCAAACATCGAAACAATTTTAAAATCTTTATCCAAAATCAGTAAATCGGCATCCATGCCGGGCTGGATTTTGCCTTTGGTTTTGAGTTTAAGAATTTGTGCGGGATTTGAGGTTACCACTTTGAGTGCGGTTTCGAGTGGAATTTTTTCGGTTAAAACGGCATCGCGTAATTCGATCAGATTTGAAGCCGGAAGCCCGGTTTCCATCGTTACCAGTTCGCCGGTCACCGGGTCAAAACCTGGAAGCGAGCCGCAAGCATCCGAGGTAAAAGTAATATGCTCAATCGGAACACCTGCTTCGAGCAGCAGACGAACGGCGGTTGAAGGTTTAATTTCTTCATCCTGATAGTAAGGGTACGAACTTGTTGTGATATCCACATAGCCTTTCAAACCGTAAGTTTTGGCATCTTCAAAAATATAATCGTTGCGGTTGATGTGTGTCGGAAAAAACTGCCTGAAGGTTAATTCGCTTTTTTCGACTGCCTGATAAATCGGACGGAACGGGTCTTTTGCATCACCGAGGTGGATGTTTACAATTCCGGCGCTTCCGCTGATCATGCCTGCAACCCTTGCGTGGCCGGCAATTCTGATTAATTCATCGGTTGTTGGCCCCGAAGAGCGATGATCGGATAGAGCGACCTCGCCAACGCCGATAACCTCCTCGATTAAAGCAATATCTCGGGCAAAATCGCCGGTGATACTGGGCGTAGGAACCTGGTAAGCGCCGGTGTACATCCAGGCCGAAACACCTTCGGCCCTGAGCGCTTTAACTTTCATGAGCACACTTTCGACACTTCGGGTAAAACCATCGGTGCCAAGACAGCCAACAACGGTTGTAACGCCAGCCTTGAGCATATCACTCAACAACAATTCCGGAGTGCGGCTGGCCGGGCCACCTTCGCCACCTGCGCCGGCAATATGCACATGCGCATCAATAAAACCTGGAACAAGGTAATTGCCGGAACCATCGACAATTTTAACATCTGAATTTTCAGGCAGGTTAATTTCATCACCAATGGCCAGAATTTTGGATGCGGCTATTAATACATCTTTGCGGCCTAAATGTTCAGGAGCAAATATTTCGACATTTTTTATGAGTGTAAGCATCTGTAATATTTTTTAAGCAAAAGTAACATAGTTAACCAATTTTGAATCTTTGGTTTCGCGAAAATCTGAATGAAAATCACAATTGTATCGAAAATTCAATTTAGAAAAAGAAAAAACTACTATCCTTCGGTAAAAATTCGCGCTTTTGCTGTAAGTTTGGGGCATGAAAACTAATCATCAAATCATTGGGAAAAGTCGTAAAAAACAAATTTGGATGTTTTTCGGCTTCACAACTTTAGTTTTATTTTTATCAGGTTTTGAAACGTTTTCGCAGGGACGATTGCTGATTGTTGGCGGTGGCAGTGAAAAAAACGGGGCTTCCAGTTGGAGCACGCCGGCTTACCGTTGGGCTGGGGAAGGAAAAAAAGTAGCTATTGTCGGAACTTCCACGGGCAGCCTCGCTCCATATTTTACACAACAATGTGGCGCCATTTATGCCAAAGAATTTGCCATTGCTACCCACGACAGTGCCGATAGCCAAACTACATACGATACATTGGCTGCTTACGATGTAATATTTTTCAGGGGTGGCGACCAGTGGGAATATTATGATTTGTACCGGAACACAAAACTCCAGGAAGCTGTAAATTTTGTTTTTGCCAAAGGTGGAGTTATTGCCGGGACTTCGGCAGGCATGCACATCCTTTCTTCGATTGTTTTTACAGCCGAAAATGGCACCGTTTATCCTTACGAATGTATCGAAAACCCAAACAACCAATACGTAACGCTGGCCAACGATTTTATGAACCTGGTACCGGGATTTATTTTTGACACACATTTTGCCGAACGGGGACGCTTTGGCCGTCTGGTGGGTTTTCTGGCCAATTACAGCCTGAATCAGAATGTTGCAATTACCGGACTGGGGATGGATGACATGACCTGCATGACCATTGATGAAAATGGCCTGGGGACGGTTTTTGGCACAGGTTGCGCCAACATTTACGAGGCAGGAAGTACCTATTCGTTAAATGGCACAAAACTGCTGGCCGACACTATCAACATTGTTCAGTTGCTGCAAGGTTGCACCTATAATTTTGCTACCGGTCAGGCCGGATTTGAAACGCTTAACAGCCAAATAAATACTTCTCAACTCGAAGAAACCGGAAATTATACCATTCTGGCAAGCGGCGGCAGTACCCTGGCGAATAATCAATCCATGCTCAACGACCTGGTTAACCTGTCGGGAACGCAAACTGCCGAAATTCTTCTGCTCACAGGCGATACCGGACTGGCAGCCAGCTTTAAAGATAAACTTATCGAACTCGGTTCATCGGTGGTTACTGTATTTGAGGCCAATCAACAAACCGGCAACGACACGGATTTAGCAACAAGGATAAATCAGGTAACAAAAATCTTGTTTCTTAAAAACGATTATCCGGTATTTCAGCAATTCATCGAAACGCCAAATGGTGCGCTTCTTTCGCAAAAGCTGAAAAGTGATGGCATGATTTCGGCCTTTGCCGGGGCCGATGCCCGCTTTGCCGGTAAAACGGTCATCGAAAATTATCTTACCCCCAACGCTGCCTATTATGCCGAACTCACTTTTGGAAACGGGCTTGCTCTGCTTCAACACACGGTAATTATGGCCGACACTTACCTCGACAACGATATTTACGAAAACACCGCTGTATCTGTTCCTTACGTGATGGCAAAAGATACACTCAAATTTGGCATCTGGCTCACAAACCACAACTACATGAAGTTTACGCCTGTTGATGATAAAACTACCCTTACCGGATTTGGAACTGCTCCGGTGATGATTGTGGCAAACAGTGGAACACTTGCAGGTTTTTCCACTCAGACTTCGACCGGAAATACAGCCATATTACCCCGCATGGTGGCAGGTTTTGAACATCTTCAACTTTCGCTCATTGATTACACAACCCCTTTCGTGATGGGAAATGCACAACCAGCCGGGATTGGCGATATTGTGGGCAGGGCGCAGGCTGTGATAATTCCAAATCCTGTAAGCAATCAATTACATTTTACCTGGAAATCCGGGAACTGTCGTTGGGAGATAATTGCCGCCGATGGCCGGAAGGTTTTGAGCGGTTTTGCAACTGATGATTCCGGGAACATTGATGTTTCGATGCTTAAACCAGGTTTTTATATCTTAAAACTGACCGAAAAAAGTGAAGGACGGATATCTTCATCTAAATTTATTATTGAGTAAATCCAAAAATTATCATTCGATAAATTCGCTATGAACAAATTTAAACTATTGATTTTCGTAACAGGACTGCTGATTTTTCAGGCTGCAAACAGCCAGGATTTGCCTGTCGGAAGCCTTGTAATTGTTGGCGGTGGCCTTGAGCCAGACAACAAAAGTGTTTATGCTCAAATGATTGATCTTGCAGGAGGAGCGGAAAAAGCGTCTTTTGCAGTCATTCCTTCGGCAAGCGGGGTTTCGGTGCAGTCGTTTGTCAGTTTTCAGAAAACATTAATTTCTTATGGTGTAAAATCCGAAAACATCCATCTGATAAATATTGCCATGGTTGACGACGACAGCACCACGACTGTTGATGAGGCAAGCTGGAAAAACAATGGAAATGATGCCGGTTTGGCCGGGATTGTAAAAGGTTGCTCGGCAGTGTGGTTTACCGGCGGCGACCAGTTGCGCACCATCAAAACACTGGTTAATCCTGACGGAACCAGAACGTTGGTACTGGAGGCCGTTTGGGAAGTTTTTACAAAAGGTGGCGTTATCGGAGGTTCAAGTGCCGGTGCCGCAATTATGAGCGAAGCCATGATTGGCGGCGGAAACAGCATTGCCGCGCTTACTCACGGGGTTATCCCATTTAACATGGATGAGGAAGTTCCCGAAGGCGATGGTTTACTTATGACTTCGGGTTTAGGTTTTTTCCCGCTTGGCATTGTTGACCAACATTTTGGCCAGAGAGCCAGGATCGGACGGCTTATCACGGCACTATTTCACGAAAAAAGCAGGTTTAACCAAGGTTTTGGCGTCGACGAAAACACGGCGCTCATTTACCTCGGCCAACAAAAAATCCTGAAAGTTGCCGGTGCATCAGGCGTTACGATCATCAATACCGCCACGGCGACCATTTCGTACGTTCAAAACCTTCCAAAAATCGAAAATCTTAAGGTGTGCTATCTTGAAGATGGCGATGTTTATAATTTTATTACTGGAAAAATTATCCCTGCTGAAGGCAAAAAGCCAACCCGTGGAAACGAATATTACAACATCGGAAATCCGGGACAGGCAGGCGTTTTTTCGAGCTATTCGTCTGATTTTAAAGATTTGATAACGAAAAATCTGATGGATAACAAAGGCACCGAAAAGGTCAACAATCTAAGTTTTTACAAAGAAGATTCGGGATTCATGGTGACTATCGTGAAAACCCCCGAAAGTGAAGGCTTTTACACCGACAAGCCAGATGGTGAAGATCATTTTACTGTCACAAATATCCTGATGAATATTACGCCGGTTCAGGTTTCGTTAACACCTTTAAAGTAAAACAAACATCAATGTTAAAACATTCTAGAAATGAGTTTCCCGAAATAAAACCTAACAGGTCTTTGAGATCTGAAAGGTTTAAACCGGACTATTGGCTTGCCTTTGGGGCATCAGAAGGAAATTTAAGTCTTATAAAAACCTCTGGTTCAAATAATTTTATCTTTGTAATAAATTCAATTTTTCAATCAGGTTATCGTAACATCCTTACGAGACCAGGCATAAACTAAATTTTATTTTTATGAGAAAACGCTACATTTTTTTACTGATGTTTACCATTTTCATCAGTACCATCAAAGCACAGGAAATTCCGGTAAGCGGAACGGTGACTTCGGCCACCGATGCACAGGCCATACCCGGAGTTACCATTGTGGTTAAAGGCACTGCCCGTGGCACTGCGACCGATTTAAGCGGTAATTATACCATTAGTGTCCCGTCAGACGGAACGCTGGTATTTTCGTTTGTCGGCTTCCAGAAACAGGAGGTGCTTGTTAACGGGCAAAAGAAAATTGACATCGTTCTGGCCGAAGAAAAATTTGACCTGGGCGAGGTTGTCGTTGTTGGTTATGGCACCGACAGCAAAAAACTGATTTCCGGATCGATTGATCTTGTGGGCGAAGAGGAAATCAAGAACATCCCGGTCCGCACCATTGATGGTGTTTTACAGGGACGAACTGCCGGTATGACGATCAGTCCAAACTCAGGAACTCCGGGCGGACAACCGACGATAAAATTAAGAGGAGGTAGTTCGATCAATGCCAGCAATCAGCCGCTTTTTGTAATTGATGGTATTCCGGCTATCAGCGGCTCCTATGGTCAGGTAAGCATGAGTGGCCAGGAAATCAGCGCTTTGTCTGACATTAATCCAAACGATATCGAATCGATTACAGTTTTGAAAGACGCTTCTGCCACAGCTATTTATGGTTCACGGGCCTCGAACGGCGTAATTTTGATCACCACCAAAAAAGGAAGTTATCAGAAAACCACAGTGTCGCTTAACACGAATTATGGCTGGCAGCAGCTCCCACCCGAAAGGTTGCTTGACCTGATGAATGCAGCGCAATATAACGAATACGCCGGCACCAACATTCAGGGAATCGACACCGATTGGATGAGTGAAGTGCTGCAGGTTGCTCCTACCACAAACACCGAGTTGTCGGTAAGCAGCGGTAATGATAAAACACGGATTTTTCTTTCGGGCAGTTATTATAAACAGGATGGCGTAATTAAAGGAGCATCCTACGACCGTTACAGCGGACGTTTAAATGTTGATCAAAAATTACTTAAAAATCTGACCATCGGAGGAGGAGTGTCGATATCTTATTCGAAAAATGAGCGTATCGAAGGTGATGCAACATTGTACGGCCCTTTGCCTAATGCCATGTCGATTCCGGCTATTTACCCGGTTTACACACCAGAAGGCAAATATGATGAAAGTCATTTTTATGCAAACCCGGTGGCCATTGCCAATGAAGCCATTAACCATGCTTACACCAACCGTACCAACGGAAATGTTTACCTCGAGTACAAATTTTTCGACGGCTTCACCTTTAGCTCAAAATGGGGCGCCGATATTTACAGTCTCCGCGAACACAGTTACGATCCTGTAACCGAGCGTCAGGGGGCAAAATATAATGGTTTGGGTATCGAAGGAACAAGTTATGTCAGCAATCTCATTGCAACCAATACGCTTCAATATTCAAAATCAATCGACGACAAGCATAATTTTGAAGCGCTGGCAGGATACAGTTTTGAAAAATATGCAAGCAGAAGCACTTACATCGATGCTGTTGATTTTCCAAACGAAAACTTTCAATACATCGCCTCAGCAGGTACCATCCGTTCAGCCTCGGCTTCAGCCCTGGACCGCGGGTTAAATTCAGTATTCGGGCAGATCAAATACAATTATAAGTACAAATATATTTTCTCGTTAACCGCCCGTGCCGATGGTTCATCAAAATTCGGTGAAAACAACAGGTACGGCTATTTCCCGGCTGTTTCGGTGGCCTGGAGAGCCTCGGAAGAAAATTTCATGAAACCCATCAAGGTAATCAGTGACCTCAAATTCAGGGTAAGTTACGGATTAACCGGTAATGATGGCATTGGTGATTATGCTTCGTTGGGTTTGTACGGCGGTGGATATAATTATGGTGGAGAGTCGGGGACTGCACCTATCCAGTTGCCCAATCCTGACCTGAAATGGGAAAGTACTGCACAAACCGGATTTGGTTTTGATCTTGGATTGTTAGCTGACAGGATAAACTTAAATGCTGATTTTTATTTTAACAAAACCAAAGACCTGCTTCTGGATCGTCCAATTCCACCATCCAGCGGATTTACTGCAATTACTTCAAACATCGGAACGATGCAGAATATGGGGATGGAACTGATTTTAAATGCACTCGCTATCGACAAGACCTTTAAGTGGAATATCTCACTCAATTTTTCGGCAAACCGCAATGAAGTAACCAGCCTTTACGAGGATCAACCGATTGATGATCTGGGACGCGGCGGAAACAGGGTTGAAGTTGGCCAACCCATTGGTATTTTCTACGGTTACCGTTGCCTGGGTGTTGATCCCACAACCGGAAATCTTGTTTATGACGATGTTGATAAAGACGGGCAGATTACTTCGGCCGACCGCACCAAAACCGGCGACCCAAATCCTGATTTTATGTATGGGGTTACCAACGTTTTTACCTACAAAGCACTCGAACTTTCAGTATTTCTTCAGGGAACTTATGGAAACGACATTTACAACGGAACCATGCTTTATCTTGGAAATTTAACCGCCGAAGATAACCAGATTACCAAAATGCTGAACCGCTGGAAGAATCCCGGTGATATTACCGATGTGCCAAGAGTTGGCGATCAGTTAACCTCCTCACGGTTTCTTGAAGATGGCTCTTTCATGAGAATAAAAAATGTAACGCTTGCTTACAATTTTACCAAAAGCCAGCTCGATAAGGTAAGAATCAAATCAGCTAAGCTCTACGCCTCTGTTCAGAATCTCTATACTTTTACCGAATACAGCGGTATGGACCCTGAAGTGAATTATTATGGAGCCAGCAATGTGATCATGGGCACCGATTTTTTCACATATCCTCAATCGCGCACCATCTTAATTGGCTTAAACCTTGGTTTTTAACATTTAACACATAACACTCATGAAAAAAATATCATATTTTCTGATGTTGATGTTCCTAACATTAACTTCATGTTTCAAAGTGCTCGATGTAGAGCCATATCAATCAATTTCGCCCGAAGAGGCGCTCAAAGATAAAACAGGCATCGAGAGGGCCATAAACGGAGCTTACAGCACTTTGCAGTATGTTGGCTCGTATGGTCGTTACAACGTGATAGTGAGCGACCTTTCGGCAGATAATCTCGATTGGATTGCCACAAGTGTTGATTACAGCGAGATTGCAGCAAACCAAATTAATGCGGGTAATTCGATTATTGATGGAATCTGGGGCGCAAACTACGACGGTATCAACCGTGTAAACAATGTGTTGCACAATCTTCCCGGAATTCCGGATGCAACAGAAGCTGAAAAAGCTTTTTTTGAAGGAGAAGCCCTGTTTTTGAGGGCACTGTTCCATTTTAACCTGGTTGGTTACTTTGGTGGTGTGCCTATCAAAACTACGCCAACACTCGATTTGAGCAATATCGACCAGGCAAGAAATACAGCCGATGAAGTGTATTTGCAGGTTATTGATGATTTAAAAATTGCTGTCGAACAACTACCGGAAAGCGTTGAGGCAGGCCGCGCCAGTTCATTCAGTGCCACCGCTTTATTGGCCCGTGTTTATCTCACCCGTTTCCATACTTCCGGCAACCAGGAAATGGCCACCAAAGCTATCGCAATGGCTGACACTGTGATAGCAGGAGGTGACTTTATCCTTGCACCTAATTATGCCGACCTGTTTAATGGGAACAACACCGAACCCATTTTCCAGGTGGTTTTTGATGCACAGAATTACAACAGGCTGGCTCAGAATTTCTTCCCGATCAGCTTATCTGGGCTTTACATCATTGCTCCTTCGCCCGGTTTTATGACAAGTTTTGATTTGGCTGACTCGGTGCGTTTTGTTAATTCGGCTTTGACCGATCCGGAAAACAAACCTTACTGTTTTAAATACCGCGATATTGTTACCGGTACCGACAGGGTTTTAGTGTTGCGACTTGCCGAAATGTACCTGATCAAGGCTGAAGCACTTGCCTACACCAATGGTGACATTGAGGAAATCAAGACAAATATTAACGTTATCCGCACCCGTGCTGGCTTACCCAACACCGAAGCTAACGATATTGAATCGTTAAAACTGGCTATCGAAAACGAACGCCGTCACGAATTCGCATTTGAAGGACAACGCTGGCAAGATCTGGTCAGGACAAAACGTGCTGTCCCTTTATTGGGTATCAGTGAACAGGCTACCTTGTTCCCTATCCCGCTCAGCGAAATGCAAACCAATAAAAAAATGACCCAAAATGATGGCTATTGATCATTCTCCAACCTTTAAAAGAATCATAAATATGAAAAGGAATATTTTTTACATCATCATACTTTTTCTTGCCGTTATTTCGACAAATTCCTGCAGGAAATATGAACTTGGAAATCCACTTCCCAGCACGCTGGCCGATTTTAGCGAAAGCATCAGCAATGAGAGTTACGCTCCCTGCGAAGTAACATTCACAAATAAATCGATAAATGCAACGGGGTACTTATGGAATTTAGGCAATGGACAAACCTCGACCGAAGAAAATCCAACTGCCCAATATGCTGCGCCAGGTTTATACACAGTTACACTTACATGTACTTCCGTAAACGACCTGCATTACAACCAACTGGTAAAAACAAAGGTCATTAATATTAAAGATATTACAGCCGGTTTTACCCAGGTACTTTATTATACAACCCGTACCACTGGAATTGCCGGGGTTTATTTTGTGGTTTTGAATGATGAAGCACCATTAATTCAGGAATTTGAAACTACCGATTACATGACCCGGCCTTACGGCATTGCGGTTGATACCGTGAACAGTAAAGTTTATGTTACCGATTATTCGGTGCAATGTATTTACCGTTTTGATGCTGATGGTAAGAATCCTTTAAGAATACTCGACGCCAGTGTACCCGGTCAGGAAATCGTTGGCGATGCAGAAGGAATTTTTATTCATGATGGTAAAATTTACTGGGGCAGAAGCGGCGGTATTTACCGTGCAAATCTTGATGGAACCAACGCGGAAGCGTATATTACCACCGGAATTGAATACCCGCTTGACATGAATTTTAATGCAGGTACAGGAAAAATCTACCTGGCCAACGATAAAGAAGCCAACAGTGGTGGAATATTTGAAGTAAATATTGATGGCACTGGTTACACCGAAGTTGTTCCTGATGTTGATGGAACAGCGATTGAAGTGGATTTTAAAAACGGGGTTATCTATATTGCGGGTTATGCTTCGGAAGGCACACTGATTACCGATTACGGCATTTATTCGTGTAAACTGGATGGTTCAGGCCTGGCAAAAATAGGCGACTACGGACTGAAAGCAACCTGGGGCATGGCTTTGGATTTAAAGAGAGACAAGTTATTCTGGGCTTTCAAAAATACAAACAGCAATCCTGATGGAAAAATAGTCCGTTCCAACCTGGATGGTTCAAGTCCTGAAGATTGGATTGTTGATATTAACCCGGTTGCAATGACTGCGGCCTGGGTGAAATTGTAAAGAAACGCTGAATTAAAAAAGGCTGTCCCGGTTTTGGGGCAGCCTTTTTTTATGCAATTATTAGGTTTAATGGACATTTTTCAGATTTTGTCCGTACAGCCTGGCGCAGTTCCATCCAATCAGGAAAGCCAAAATCTAATCACAACAATCAACCCGCAGCCTTCCGGGCTTTGGCAACTTTGAGTTTTGTGATAATCTCCTTATCCGGCCTGAACTGCATCTTCACTTCCTTTACGCTGGTATAATTTACATCCTCGGGATTGTCGTGGCATTCGCTTTTGAATGACAGCGAAAAAATCCCCAGCGGTGGCAGATGAACGTTGTAATTATCCATGAGTAAGTCGGGTACCACGCTGGCAAACGCCTCCAAAACAGCAATGATATCAACCGAACTCAATGTGGAGCGGTCAGAAATGATGTCACTGATTTTCCTGAAATCAGCTTTTTGTCGCTTATCAGGCCGGGCAATAAATTTTACTTCTCCACCCTGGTTCAGGTGGCTCTTAACTGGTGAAACCTTGTAAATTAAGCTCATTTGATACTATTTTTAGCTACATATTATGCATTTTGTAGCTTACAATCCTCCCGACTGTAAGCAGATAATTAAATTTACAAAGCCAAAAATAATATTTTAACCAATATCCCGAGATATTTTAACCTATGTTATAATATTTTTTAATCTAGGTTATTTTAATTTTTGTTCTATGCTAACTTAATAAAAGGAAAGGTTTCGATGAATAAAAAGTGCGTATGGATTGTTACTTTTTAAACCACAAAAACTATCGAAACAGGTAAGGCATTTGGCAGGGAAAAGGAAGTATTGTTCCATAAGCACTTTTGCTATCAATTTGCTACTTCGTTTCAGTCTGCCGTGGGTTGGGGTAGGCAAACTCTTTGGCTAGTTTTGGTCGTGCGTTGGCTTTTTTGAGCGACCAGCTAATGTGATTGACTACGAAGCGTTGGCATTAATTCTCAAGTTCATATTTTATAACACTTTTAAATCCACTTCCAGTAAGAAATTCAATTATCATTTCTGAATCCAAACCACCATTTTTATAATCATTTACACTTTGTATCATTTCTCTTCTTCTGTCCTGTAAAGAGTTATGATTCAAATTAAATGCTTTAATTGTTTCTTCTGCTTTTGTTTTTGCTATTCCTTGTAAATCATCTTTTATTGTTAATTCGCCCCAGTTTTTCAATTCAAAATATTCATTTGGATTTTCAAGAGCAGGATTAATAATCAATGCGTTATCAGCTTTAGTTTTACCTTTCAGATATTTTCCATCTTTGTATTTACCTCCAAAATCATCTGAATTACATGAAACAAATAGATTCGACCATTCAAATGTTAATTCAGGAAAGAATGCTGAGTCTTTTCGTTTTAAATGTTCAATATGTGAATTAGTCTTTTCGTATTCAAGAGGCAACTCAGTGTAGGCACATTGATTACCTTGTTCATTCTCCAAGATGTATTTTCTTGTATTTGTGCGTATTACTGCATCTATCCCATCCCAATTCTGTGGATTGTTTCTCTGAACAAAGTTTATAAATTCTGGATATGGTGTTTTTTCAATCTGTATCATTACTTACGGTTTTTTGCAATTTCAAGATTGATACTTACGATTTCAGGTGCTGTTGGGCGAAGAATATCTTTCAGTTCATTGAATTTTGATTTAAAATTATCAGACGTAAATTCTTTCTTTTTAACCAACTCTTGGACTTCTCTTAAAAGATTTTCAACATATTTATTCCGTACACCTTCGACATTAAAAAAGTCAATCAGCAACGATTCCACATTTTTACCATAACTGCTAAAAGGGATTTCTTTTGTTTGGCCATTCTTAAATACAAACAGGTTTTCTTTTTTAATACCGGCAACAATATTTGGAGAATGCGAAGTAATAATATAGTCGTTTTCAATATTTACAGAACTTGAAATGTGCTTTTCCAATTCAAAAATAAAATCCCTTTGCCTCTGCGGATGCAAATATGTATCGGGTTCATCAAACAAGGCTAAAGAGTTTTCTTTTAAAACAAGTTCATTTATCCCTAAAACTATTAAGTCTTGTTTTTCACCTTCGCTAAATGTATTTGAGTTGACTGGAAAATATTGAGAATTGGCATGTCTTGTAACGCTAATATCAACCGAATCAATCAAATCATTCAACCAAGTCATTTCAAGGATATTGAAAAAATCTTTTTCTGTGCCGTATAAATCCTTAAGTTGGTACAAATTAAACCTTTCCTTTGGTTCAAAATGAAGGGCAATTCCATTTTTGGTATCAACCGTTTTTGAGGCAAGTTCATGAAGCTGTTTTAGAAATACTGCAACTGTTCCTTTTGCTCCCCAAAATTTTCCTTCTTTGGGTTTTAATTCATTATTGCCATAATGAGGTTTTTTAAGGTTGATACTGAAATAATGGATGGTATTAAATTGTATCTTTTTTTCGAGAGCTTCCGGTACATTTCCATATTCAAACGACAGCAGGGCAAGAAAAATCAAATTAAAATGAAAAGGTTCGTAATAGAAGAATAATCGTGGCGAAAAATCTTTTTCTTCGTTATATAATTCCCTGATTGCCTCGCTATATTCTTTATTGTGAACATCAACTATCTTTTTAATATTGGTTGATTCACCGGCGTAATAAATTGCAATCGCATCGGGCAGCAACTTAAATTTATTGTCTTTTATGGTTTGTTTTATGGCTGACAACTCTTTGCTTGCCCGTATGTTTTTTAAGCCTTTTAAAACAGTTTCGCCGATATTACACTCAATATCAACTATTTCTTTGTTTGAAAATAACTTAACCCAAATGTAGTTTGTATTGAACTCGCTCCATGTGCTTGATTCCATTAGTTTGTCTTCAACTCGTACCTGATATTCAAGTTCAAATTCAAACTCAGGTTTTTCGTTCCTGATAAACCAACTGAATATTCTGGTTATACTTTCCAAAACGGTTGTTTTGCCAGAACCATTCTCACCTATAAAAACTGAAATGTTATTATCAATTTTTTGATGGAAATCTAAAGTAAAATCCTTTAAGATTCCGCTTTCTTTTATGTATAGACGTATTAATCTCATGATGCAAATATTGTTTGTTCAAATTCTTGTTCTGCCTCTGACTTAATAGAAGTAATCAATTCCTTATTATTTAGGATATTACTTTTTTTCATTTCTATTAACTCCATTATTTCTTGTTGAATTTCAGATTTGGGTAATGGAATTTTTATTTCTTTCAATTCAGATTCTGTAATTGCGGGATAAAGCCCTCCAGTCATTTTATTTTTAAGTTGTTCAATGCCGTATGTACATTTTAAAAATTGAAGTAAGTACGGTAAATAATAATCTTTAGATGGTTCAATTACACTGAAACCAGAGGAACATACATTTTCATTATACTCATCTGTTACGATTGCAAACTTTTTTAAATAGGGTCGTGTTGTTCCAATAATTAAGTCGCCCGATTTTACAAATTGAGTAGCCCTACTGGGTGCTTTTTTTACTTCTATTTCTTTGGCTTCTATGATTCCTTTATTTGGGTCAATTGCACCAATTTCAATATATTTAAAAGTTTCTGACTCGAATTTTGTTTTATTGAAACCACGTTTAGCGAACTTATAAGATTTACCAATAGTTGTTAATTCAAATTTCGATTTTTTAAGTTCTGCTGAAATTCTGGTATCTGTTGAGAAAAAGTCCCATCTGTCAAGTGTTGAATAATCAGTAAATTGCAAGGTGTAGCGTTTTTCTTTGAGACTAAAAGGTTTTAAACCTAATTGTTCCAAAAAATACCTTTCAATCTCCCCCTCCAAATCATTTGCCTGCTTTTCTAACTCTTCGGCATCCTTAATTTTTGAATAGTAGTTGTTTACAATAATATCTTGCTTCTCTAATTTCGGCAATGGGATTTTTTGGTTTAAGAACATATCAATGTCCATTCTTTGCCTGTTGGTAGTACCACTACTACAACTTTGAGCAAATTTGATAAATACTTTTGTTGTGGTTATCAATAACAAAAACTGTGGATTAATCTTTTTTGAATTTACATCAAATAAAGGAAAGTCATTAGTTACGATAGCATTATGCAATTCATTTGGAATGATACCGAATGCACCATTTCTTGCATCAATTTTTGAAATAATAAACTGACCAGCACTTGCTCGATATTGTTTCTTTGTACCAATGTTTACACCTTTTTCTGTGTCTCTCAGTATAACACCATTATTGTTGATTTTGACAGTTATCCGATTGTATTCTTTATCGTCTTCAATATCTACTATATTCCTGCTCCTTATCAGAAAATCCCCAATTCTGGCTTGTTCGTAATTATTGGTATAGTCAAATTTAGCATCAAGTAAGCCTTGCACACTCCAATTTTCTAATTGTACAAGGTCTATTATTTTTAAGTATTTATTCGCGATAGGTTGCATTATCTTACTGATTTTCCGTAAAATACTTCTGGTTCTGAAGCTAACCCATCAACAATGCGAACACGGCCTATTTCATAATCAGAAACTTGATAGGAAATTTCTTTTATCATTGTATCCCAAAGTTTAGCTTTTTTCCGATATGCTTTAAATTCCTTAGCCAAAGGTTCAAGTTCATTTTCAATTGGTGAACCTGTACTGCTTATCCCTGCTTTCTCAACTTCGGCAATTGATATTTGGTAGTTAAACTCATTTTTGATTTGTGCTTTTATTTCACTCGCCATTGTTATTTCCAATTCTTTAAACCACTTATCAAAATTTTGCTTTGCTTCCTTGTGCTTATTTTGTAAGATGCTTATTTCACGATTAGTCATGGCAATTTGCAAGTCTTTTTCTGATTTGCTTGTTCTTATCGTTTTCACATCGGCAATATAAGCTCGTTTATTAAGAATTTGTTGCCATATTTCTTTGTATGTTTTTTCTTTCTCCTTTATCTCTGGCTCATGTTTTTTTGCGATTTCTTTTTCGGCTTTTTTAGTAATGGTTTTCCACTGTTTTGCTTCCTCCTCTGTAAATTTTTTGAAGAACAACAAACTAGGTTTTACTGTTGCACCACTTGCAATAAATACGTCTTGCGGAATTGAAGTTATTAAAATGATTTTAGCCCTGCTTTCAACAAAATCACGTATTTTCTGCAAATTGGTGTTGTTCAGAACACCTTCGGGTAATACAATACCCATTCTTCCGCCTGGTTTTAATAAGTTCAAACAACGTTCTATAAATAGAACCTCAGTAAGCGAACTCATGCTACCTGTTTCGTACAAATCTAAAAGTGAAACGCCAATATTGTCGTTTACTTGTTTTAATGCTTCGTTGTATGCTTCACCGTAGCGTTTGCGGTATTTTTTAATTCGTTCTTCATCGGTGTATTTGTCAGCTTCTGTTATTTTTAGCGATTTTTCTACCCTGCTTCCAAATGGCGGATTTGTTAAGATAATATCAAAACGGTTTTCAAAAATACCGTTTACATTTAACAACCCGTCATTGTGATGTACTCCACCATGTCCATCACCATGCATAATCATGTTCATTTTAGCAGTACGGCTCATACGAGGGTTTGCATCCGTTCCAAAAATACAATCGTAACTAAGTTCTCTAATCCTGCTCTTTGGGTTGTTTATGTCAAGTTCAGCATTTAGTTTGGTAAATAATTCTAGAACTTTTTCATCAATTGCTTCTTTTTTGTCATCAGGTAAATTTTCGTATTCATCATTGTAATATTCTTTCTTCATTTTCTCCTTTGCCAAATGGATTTCATTTTCAATTTTTGCTCTCACATACTCAAAAGCTTTAATCAAAAAACCACCGGATCCGCAACAAGGGTCGCAAATTATTTCGCTTTCTTGCGGGTCGAGTACTTCAACAATAAAATCAACAATAGTTCGGGGCGTAAAAAACTGCCCTAATTCTCCTCTAAATGTTTTACCAAGGAATTGCTCAAAGGCAATACCTTTTACATCGTCAGATGTTGTGGAAAGGTTGTAAATCTGCAATTCTTCAACGATTGCCTCAAAACTGTTTTCTCTGATTCGTATTATTTCATTTGGTTCAAAAAGGTCGTCATCTTTAAAATCTTCTTTTGTTTGCTCAAACAAAAACTGATAAAAGTCTTTGCCATCTTTCGGTTTGTATTTGTCGTAACTGGCTTTGTCGTTTTTGAAAGCTTCTTTAGAGAATATTTGATTTTCGGAATTGCTTCTTTCGTAACGGATTTTAATAAACAGGATTTTGCTTATTTCATCAAATGCAGCTTCTGGTGAAAGTTTGTCGTTGTTACGAATAATGTTGTGGCATTTGAAAAGTAGTTTTGAAAACTCGTCTCTTGTAAATGCTTTGGTCTGTTTTAATAATTCGTTTACTTTCTTTTCGTCATTAACAATCTTTGCATCAGGTATATTTACAACTTCTTCTAATCTTTTTGGAATTTTACCTTTGAGAACTTTAAAAATTCTCGTTTCTTTTAAGTTTGTAGTAACAAAAAAGTCAGCCCCTGCCCAAGATGCGTAATTGTAACCTTGAAAGTAATCTTCTTCTCTAACTGTAATATGTTCTGCTTTACATTCAACAACGATAATGGGGCTATAATTTTCTCTTTTGTCTTTTACGCTTCTCCAAATCACAATATCAGCCATTGCACGCCCTTGTCCGCGTTGTGAATTGTTTACTTGAATTTCTTGTACCATTTGCTCCAAGTCAAAACCATAATTATTGACTAATCGACAAATATATTCTTGACGAACTTGTTCCTCTGGTTTAAGCACCAACCATACATCTTTGCCTTTGAGTGGGGCTTTTATTTTATTTCCTTTTATCTCTACTTTCATAGTCATTTCGTGCTTTTGGTTGAGTTAATCAATTCTTTTACATCAACTTCTAAGAGTTTTGCAATTTCGACAAGGTTTTCAACCGATGGCTGGACTTCATTTGTACACCATCTTGAAATAGTTGTCTCATTTTTACTCAACATTACCGCAAGCCATTTATTTGTCTTGCCTTGTTCAGCTAATACAGCTTTTAATCTATTTATTGCTTTTCTTGGCATATTAATCTGCATTTCGTGCAAATATATCAACATTACGTGAAAGTAGAATGTCTTTTATGATAAAAGTTTTAGGATGGTGGTTGGGCTTGGGAGGGGCGGCCAGAAAATATCTCTTTTGCAAATTTCGGACGTGTGTCGGCTTGTACGATTTGCAAATGTGCTGATTTGTGCGTTGGCTGTTCATTTTATCATTTGTCTTTTTGCAGCAAATTACCGCTGCAGTTGGTTTTATTCGCATGTACCTAACTTGATTTTGTACAGTGCGTACCGTTCTTAATTTTCTCAAAGCTTTTCATATTTCATCTATTTTTAAAACGATATTCAGCATCAAATGTAAACTTTATTTCAAATGTCCTTGTAATAAAAACGACCCAAAATCCACAAAAAAATGTCGGGAGAACCGAATGTTTGTTCAGCTTTCCCGACAAGGTTTTTCTAAAGTAACTTTTAAAAAGTGCCAACCGGATTTTTATCTGGTAACCACCATCTTGTTTGTTTTAACCAGGTTATCTGATGTAAGTGTGTAATAATAAACACCTTCGGCTAAGCCAGTGGCATTAAAACCGATTTTATGCAAACCACCTGCCTGCTCCGAATTAACCAGGGTG
>CAYOWJ010000040.1:0-18488 GCA_964407625.1 uncultured Lentimicrobiaceae bacterium | reverse complement strand
AAAAAGCTTTCTGCTATTCCTGCGGCGAACAGGATTATCTCGACTTCGTTTCTTCAGCAATTGATGAAGATAACTATAATCGGGGGTATTGTTAAAATAAGGAGGCCTTTCGGCCTCTTTTTTTTTGATAACGCTAAGAAAGCCAATCCTACTCACATTGAATTAATTTCCGAGTAAGCTACAACTTTAAGGAAATTGCTCGGATTTCGGGAAACCGTAATGCGAGATATTTCCATTTCGTGATTTTGGGGAAATTGCAATTTAGTCTCTATTGAATTAACTGATTATAGCTTTTGATGGAGTTCTTGGCGTGACTTTAAATATCGGACAAAAGTTTTTGGAAAGAAATTCTTGATGCAAATTGGAGTTCTGGATAGGTTTAAACCAGAATAAAGTGTTTAAACCATGTTTAAACCGTTAAATAAAAAAGGTTACATAAATTTATGTAACCTTTTGTTTATCAGTGTGGGACGTATTGGAATCGAACCAACGACCTCTTGCTTGTCGAGCAAGCGCTCTAAACCAACTGAGCTAACATCCCAAAAACGTTATTGCTGGCAAAAGTAATAAAATCGCCATTTTATCAAAACAATAATTACTTTATTTTTTACTTTTGACGCATCTGTTTTTATAACTTCATCATTAGCTTTAATATCTGAAAATATGAAATTTAACTTTGCCTTTTATTTAACCGCACTTTGGCTTATTATTGCCTTACCGGTAAATGTTGCTTCTCAGGAACAACCTTCCAAAAAACTTACCCTCGACATGGTCATGCGCGGGGGATCACTCTATCCCAAAAGTGCCAGAGGAATCAGGCCAATGAACGACGGAGAGCTTTTTGTTCAGGCAAAAAAAGATTCGATAAATGTGTACAGTTATAAAACCGGCGATTTTGTTAAAAACATCGTTATTGCCGGCGAATTAATCCCAAAAGGCGATTCTACACCAATCGAGATGCGTTCGTTCGGGTTTAGTGAGGATGAATCAAAAATTCTGTTTACCACCCAAACCGAATCAATCTTCAGGCATTCTTCCATCTCATTTTTTTATGTTTTCGATTTAAAAACACGGAAGTTAACTCCGGTTTCAGAAAACGGCAAACAGCAACTGGCCGAATTTTCGCCGGATGCCCAAAAAGTGGCTTTTGTACGGGAAAACAACCTCTTTGTTAAAGATATTGAATCGGGAACTGAACTACAGATCACGTCCGATGGCAAAGCCGGATCGATCATCAACGGGACTACTGATTGGGTTTACGAAGAGGAATTTGCCGTCACCAAAGGTTTTTGCTGGTCGCCTGATGGCAAAAAAATCGCCTTTATGCGGTTTGACGAAAGCAAAGTTAAAGAATGGTCAATCGAAAATTATGGATCACTCTATCCTGAAATCGATAAATTCAAATATCCAAAAGCCGGCGAAGATAATTCTGTTGTCACGGTTCATGTTTTCGACATCGATACCAGGCAAATAAAAGCCATGAACACCGGCGCCGAAACCGATCAGTACATCCCACGGATTAATTGGACCACCAATGCAAATACACTGGCAATTTTGCGTGTAAACAGGCTTCAGAATCAGCTCGAAATACTGCTTGCCAATGTCGGATCAGGTGAGTCGAAAACCATCTATTCTGAAAAGAATCAATACTACATCGAGGATAAAAATTTCGATAATATCGAATTTCTCAATGATGGCGTCCATTTTATCCTCACCAGCGAAAAGAGTGGTTTTAACCACCTTTATTTGTACAATCTCGCTGGGCAGGAGGTGCGACAAATCACCAACGGCAACTGGGAGATCACCGATTTACTGGGCATTGATCAGGATAACCAAAAGATTTATTACCGTTCGGCGGAAATTTCACCCATGGACAGAAACGTTTTCGTGGTTGATTTCAGTGGAAAAAACAAAACAAATCTTACCCCGGAAGCCGGAACAAACAGGGCAGATTTCAGCAGTAATTTTAAATATTTCCTCAAAACATGGTCAGATGCAAACACACCTCCGGTTTACACCATCAACGAGGGAAAATCCGGTAAACAAATCAGGCTTTTGCAGGATAACAGCAACCTCATCCAAACGAGGAAAGACTATAATTTCCAACCCAAAGAATTTTTTACGGTTAAAACGGTGGATGGAACCGTGCTGAATGCATGGAAAATTCTCCCTCCTGATTTTGATCCTTCCAAAAAATACCCTGTCTTGTTTAATGTTTACGGGGGTCCTGGCTCGCAGACAGTTTTAAATAATTATGGAGGTGGAGATCTTTGGGACCGCTATTTGACACAGGAGGGAATTATCGTTGTTTCGGTTGATAACCGCGGAACAGGTGCAAGAGGGGAGGCCTTTAAAAAGCAGACTTATCTGCAACTTGGAAAATATGAAACCGAAGATTACATCGAAACAGTAAAATACCTCGAAACATTACCTTATGTTGATACCACGCACATCGGGATTTTTGGCTGGAGCTACGGCGGATACATGGCTGCACTTTGCATGACCAAAGGAACTGGTTATTTTGACGCCGGGATTGCTGTGGCCCCGGTTACCACCTGGAGGTATTATGATAATATTTACACGGAGCGATTTATGCGGACACCTCAGGAAAATGCTGCAGGCTACGACGATAACTCGCCGATCACCCACGCCGAAAAACTCCAGGGAAAGCTATTTATCGCTCATGGTATGGCCGACGATAACGTGCATGCTCAGAATACTTACGATTTTATAACTGCACTCGTTGCTGCCAACAAGGATTTCGAAATCATGGTTTATCCAAACTCAAATCACGGAATTTACACCGGCACCAATACTACATTTCATCTTTATTCGAGGATGACCAATTTTTTGTTCGAGAATTTGAAAGGGAACGATTAAAATTGAAATGAGTGTTTTACGAAATTTTGCTTCAATTATTTGAATTCGTCCAGCCTCAAAAATGTTGTTGGTGTTAATTAAGCTGTAACAGAGCCTCTGAAAATGCTTTATTTTTCATGGCGTTAATGGGGAAAATCAATTTTACCATGGCACCGCCTTCTTCAGGGTTACTAATCTGAACTTGCCCACTGTGAAGATCCATGACGAATTTGATGACAGAAAAATGCATCCCGGGCCATTCTGATCGGAGATTCAAGCCATCTTTCATTAAAAACGCCGTAATATTTTTTAATTTATCTGGCTCGAAGCCTTTACCCGGATTGTTGATTTCAAGTTCTAATTTATCTTCAAATTCGATAAGTTTTATGGTGATTGATCCTTTTACCGGGCTGTGATTTGCAGCGTTTGTAAGAATTATCCTGATGACATCCTTAATTAACCCAGGTTCAATTATCACTTCAGCAAGTTTATCCTTAAGGTTGGTGTTTATTCCGATTTCTTTTTTCCCGCAGTTCTGCATCACTTCTATAATTGCATACTCAACAAGGCTGGTCAGTTTGGTGGGCCGCATATTATCATTAATCTGTGAAGGCTCAATCTGAGTAATCATCAGTGCAATATCAGCGTAATCCTTTAGATTTTTTGAAGCAAAAATTATTGTTTTCAGGATATCATGATTTTCGACACAATTTGGGTTTTCATTCAGGATTTCGGCAAATCCCAGGATACCGCTTACCGGAGTCCGTAATTCGTGACAAATTACCTTTAAAAAGTTGTTTTTTAACTTCTCCATTTCATAATAATCGTTGGAAGTCTTTGCAAGCAATTTATTTTTTTCTCTTAAAGCCTGGATTTCATGTTTCATCCTGGCCACATCGGATATGAGTTTTACCGAAGCTTTGCGGTCAAATTTCCCAAAAAACTCATCGGTGCCATGTTTTTGCATCAGTCTCAATTTAATTTTGCCGATTAATTCCTTTTGATTAAAGGGTTTTAAGATATAATCATCCCCACCACTTTCGTAGCATTTGTCGATTTCCTCTTTGGCAAGGGATGTTAAAAATATGATTGGGATTTTTTTAATGTTTTCAATTGATCTGATCATTTTGCAAACCTGAAATCCATCTGAATCATCGGTTTTCGTGTCGAGCAATACGATGTCGAAATCCTTTTTCTGTAACATCGAAATCGTTTCATGACTGGTATTTGAGTAGGAGAATTTAATATCTTCATCAGTAAAGATAGCTCCGGATAATTCATTAAAATTCTGTTTGCAACCAGCAACCAGCACATTGTTTTTTCGCTTTTCCATATTTCCTCCAAATTTTATTTGATCAGATTAAGATTTCGACAAGCTTTTTCTCAATTTCTTTTGAGTAAAAGATATTGTCAAAAATAGGCCGAGCTTTGAGTTAAAAACAAGGGCAAATAAGTAAGTGTCCCGAAATGGCTGGTAAGTGTGCAATATTGGATTAATTCCGTATCTGAATCAAAGAACCTAATATTGGAATTATGGTATATAATTGGAAATATGATAATATTTGGAAATTGTTCCGTAATGAAGCTAAAGCTATCCTTCTTAGGGCTAATCAAGGATACAGCAGTTGGAAAAATGGAGGAATGGAGGAATGGAGGAACGGAAGAATGGAATGTTGGAAGAATGGAAGAATGGGAGAGTGGAATGTTGAGGCGTTGACCGAAATTCCGCTTCGGTGGGAGAAGATTGGAAGAATGTGATAATTTGAAAATTCGACAATTCGACAATGAAAGAATGGAATGTTGAGGCGATGGGCGAAATTCCGCTTCGGTGGGAGAAGAATGGAAGAGTGGGAGTTTTGTTAAAAATTTAATTTTTCGATCTGACCAAAGTCTTCGGTTCAATAAACGCTTCTGTATTATCAGCATTTTTAATAACCATTTCCTGCAAATCGATGGTCGATGCTGTGAGAATAATCTGGCTATTCTCTTTTTCGTGTGCAATTTTTAGTTTGTTATCCGAAATGGATTGCTGCAACCATTCGTTGCTGAAGAAGCTGACTGCAAATTCCCCATCAGTAAAATTAAGTTTTGCAAAAGTATGAACCGGTAAAAGTGTAGTCGAAAGCAAGCTGGATAGCGGGATATGATCGTTATCACCGGGATAAAGATCTAAAAAATACTGATTTTCGAGTTTTAAAAGTACGGCTTCAAACTTAGAGAGCGTGGTGGTTGTGTCAGCGCCAAAAACCCCGTTTTCATAATAGGTGAGAATATAGACCGAATCACCGGAGCTTTCGAAGACCCAGCGGTTTGAATTGTCTTTTTCGAGCCACTCGCCTACAAGTGATGCATCAAAAACCACATCTTTGCTGGTGTACAAAGGATGAATTGAAGCGATGCAACCGGCTAAAAAAATCATCATTATTCCTGCAACAATAATCGAAAGTCTGGTTTTCATAATTTTATTTTTTAAAATTAATCCTAAGCAAACATCAAAGCGGTATCATTTATTATTTGCCATGCTTTTTCGATATGACGATGCTCGGTGTTGGTTTGTCCGACCACCAGCCGGAGTGTGAATTTTCCGTTGAGTTTGGTGTGTGAAAGGAATATTTTACCGGTAAGATTGATGGCTTCGATAAATTGCGCATTAAGCTGGTTTAACGCTTCTTCCGAAAGACCGGTTTCTGGTTTCAGCCTGAAACAAACCGTTGCAAGTGGGGTTGGAGCGAGAAGTTCGAAGTTTTTGCTTTTTTCGATCCATCCTGCAAATTCGTTCGCCCAGGTGAGGTGATTCTGAATTTTCTCCTGAAGTCCTTTTACTCCAAAAGTCCGAATGACAAACCAGAGTTTTAAAGCCCTGAAACGACGGCCCAGTTGAATTCCCCAGTCGCGGTAATTATTTACGGTGTTGCCTTCTTTGGTCTTTAAATATTCGGGAAGGATTTCAAAGGTCTGGATGAGTGCGCCCTTATCTTTAACAAAATAGGCGGTGCAATCAAAATTGGTAAACATCCATTTGTGCGGGTTAAACACAAAGGTGTCCACATTTTCGATACCTTTTATCATGAATCGCATTTTGGGAAGAAGCAAAGCCGTGCCTGCCCAGGCGGCATCCACATGAAGCCAGATATTATGCTTTTTGCAAAGTTCCCCGATTTCTTCGAGTGGGTCAATGGCTGTCGAACCCGTTGTTCCGATGGCTGCCACAACAGCGAGAGGTTCAAATCCGTCTCTGATGTCCTTTTCGATGGCCAGCCTGAGTTTGTCGGAGCGCATGGCAAAAAATTCGTCAACTTCAATTTTTCTCAGAAAATCTTTTCCAAAACCTGCAATTTTCACCGCTCTTTCAATCGAGGAGTGGGCTTCGGTGGAGCAATAAATCGTGAAAGGCCTGAAATTATAAAAGCCGTTGGAGTTAGTGCTCATTCCCGTGGCTTTTTCTCTTGCCGTGAGCAGCGATACCAGCGTTGCAGTGGAGGCAGTGTCCTGGATTACTCCAGTGAAATTATCAGGTAATCCTATCATTTTTGCCAACCAGAGCATCACGTTTTCTTCAAGTTCGGTAGCAGCCGGCGAGGTAAGCCAGCTCATGCATTGTGCGCCCAGTGTGGAAGTGAGCATTTCGGCCAGAATTGACGGGTAACTGTTGTTTGCTGTAAAATATCCATGCCAGCCAGGATGCTGCCAATGGGTAATTCCAGGCATGATAATATTGTTAAAATCATTCATGATGGCCTCAAAAGGCTCGGCTTCATCAGGCGCATCATCGGGTAGTTGTTTTATAATGTCACCCGGATTTACAGTTGACCTTACCGGCAAATTTTCGATGCCTTCAAAATAGTCGGCCATCCAGTCAACCAATTCGTGACCATGTTTGCGGAATTCGTTCAAATCCATACCAAAAAGTTTAGAGGTGTAAAAATAGTAAAATTGGGTTTTAAGAAATACCCGTAACGTAAATGTTCGATTTAAAGCTTGTGATTGGCTGAGATGCCAATTACAAAAATAAGTTGTCAATAAAAAAACGCAGGAGAACCGGGTTTTCCTGCGTTTTCTTAATTTGTAGTTTAAGATCGAAATCTATAACGAATCAATTACTCGTTCGAGGCTTGCTTTTACCTGCATGGCAATCGGACCTAATTTTTCATTTTCGATGGCTTGCATCGATGCGATTGGGTCAACAGCTGCAACTTCGATTTTGTTGTTGCCGATTTCCTGAACAATCACATTGCACGGCAACATGGTTCCGATTTTATCTTCGTTAGTAAGCGCCTGATAGGCAATTGGTGGATTACAGGCGCCTAAAATCCGGTATTTTCTGAAATCAACATTCAGTTTTTCTTTCAGTTTTCCCTGAATGTCAATATCCGAAATAACACCAAAACCTTCTTTTTTAAGGGCTTCGGTAACTTTAATGATAGCGTTCTCAAAGTCGGTATCAAGAACGGTGTTGATGTAGTATTTCATAATTGTTTTTTTGTTGAAATATTAATGATATCATCCTGGTTTTAATCAACCGAAAGAACCATGTATTTTGATGATCTCCAGAATTCTTCAGGTTTTGTAATTTCAAAACTGTAGTAGCGGTCGTCATCATTTTTGCGAATGATGTAACTGTCGGATGGATGATTGGTGAGTAATTGCACTTTCTTGCCATCAATGGGGAAGGTGTTTTTTTCGCGGATATCAATTTCGGTGAAAAGTCCCTGGTTTAAATCCTGGTTAAGTTTTTCTACCCGGCCAATTCCGGCAAAGCCGCCCTTTTTGGTAATTACTTCTTTTTCTTTAAGTTCCTTTTCGGCACCAATCAGATAAAAAGCCTGGTTGAGTGCTTTATCCTGATTATTGATAATCGAACCCTTTTCAACATTTTCGGTCTCGAGTTTTGCAACGGACGAATACAAATCCTTCACTTCATAATTAAGATTTTCTAATTCCTTTACGAGGCTTACGATTTCGGTATCTTTTTGGCTGATGGTATTTTCGAGATTGGCTACCATTTTTTGCAGTTCTTTATTTTCGAAACGTGACGATTTAAGCTTTGCGCTCAGGCTTTGGATGTTTTCACGGTTTTTCCGCATCAGTTCATCAATAGCCATCAGGTCATCTTTTACAACAGCAACCTTGTCCTGTCCGGCTTCGAGGTTCCCGGTCTGTTTGGAGATAATCTGTTCTCTGGCTTTGATCTGAGCCAGGTTTTCGCCAATTTCGTTGAAAACCTGCATAAAGCTGCTGATGTCCTGATCGCGGACTTCAACAAGTTTTTTCAGCTCTTCATTTTCCTGCTTTAACTGCGCAAGTTCTTTTTTGTGGGTGTTGCATGAGGCCAGGAAAATGACCGGCAACAGTAGAATTAAAATAAATTTTTTCATAGTTTGAGATTTAAATAAATGAGGTGATTAAACGTTCATTTTGATTAAAATATTGAAAGCTTGTAAGTAAAAAGTTAATGTTTTTGATTTGTGTGATAACTGGATTATTTTTTAGCTTTCTTTAAGCCAATATCTGGTCAATGTTTCAGGGTTTTATTTCTGACAAAATCAAAAGAATTATTTAGTTTTGTTAAAAAAGAAGAATCTTGGAAACAATTACCCGAATTAGTAACGAAGCCAATTTGAAAACGAAACTCTCACAACCATTTCAACATGAAATTATAAATTAATTTGAACTTTTAGAATATTCTATGACAGCGTATCATGACATTAAAGTAATTAAACTTGGAGCCAAAAATAATGAAGTTCCTCTTGTTGTGATAGGATATGGAGCCTATATACAAAAGCTCGAAGAAGAACTGAGACAAACTCGTCCGGTTTGGATGTTTATGCTACCTAACCATGTTGAATTTTATCTTTGGAACGGCGATTCCGGTTTTTTAACCGTCGAAAACATAGCACGGTTTTTTTTTAATCTGATCGTTGAACATATTCCGGATACCAAAATCATTCTTACAGGCTATTCATTCTTTGGTCTGATAGCCTTTGAAGCAGCATCTCAGCTTAATAACGCCGGAAGAGAGGTTGAACAAGTTATACTTTTTGACACTTTCCTTGAAAACGGGCAGCGATTTCAGCTACCAAAAAGAATGGTTTATTTCTTCCGGCATGGGAAACCAAAAATGGCATTCGAACATTTATTTTTATATCTTTCCAAAAAAGTCCGGAAAAAGAACTCTACCATACAGCAACAGCCACATCCAATAGTTTCTGATCTTAATCAATCTTTCGGTGATATTGAGCGATGGGCTGAATTCCGGCATTACATTGATTATAGTGAATGTGGCCATGTACTCGTCAAAATCAGGGGCATGGCAAAGCGATGTTATAATATTAAACCTTTGGCTTGTAAAGGCATTTTATTCAAAGTTCATCTTACCGAAATTGATATTCTAAATGGTGGTCTGGTAGATCACGGATGGAGCAAGCATTTTAAAGGAGGTTTGCAAATAATATTTACCGAAGGCGATCATAGCAGCATGGTTCAACCGCCGCATGATTTGGTACTTGCAAAAAAAATGAAAGAGGTGCTCGATATCCAAAGTTATTAAGTTTACAAATCCTTTTCGATGAATTTTTTTAGAAAAACAAATTTAATTTTAGTAAAAATTTGAAAAACAAATAGATGGCATTTCAGGAAATTAATAATGACAGGATAGTTGGCTTGGCTGCCTGCGTTCCTGCTGAGATTGAAGAAAACAAAGACCTTTCATTATTTCCGTCACCAGAGGAAAAGTTGAAATTTATGGAAGCAACCGGTGTTGAGCGCCGACGAGTTGCAAAACAGGGTGTTTGCACCTCTGATCTTTGCTTCGCATCAGCCGAAAAACTGATAACGGAGTTATGCTGGGAAAAAAGCGAAATCGAATGTCTGGTTTTTGTAACAACTTCGCCCGACTATATCATTCCGGCAACTTCTTGCATTTTACAAGATAGATTGGGGCTATCAAAGGAATGTATGAGTTTTGATATTTCACTTGGATGCTCTGGCTGGGTTTACGGCCTTTCAACTATTGCGTCAATTGTATCAGCCAGCAAATTTAAAAAAGCGCTTCTCTTAGCTGGAGATACTACAACACAATTAAAATCTCCTAAAGACAAAAGTACCTGGCCCCTTTTTGGCGATGCCGGCACTGCAACTGCAATCGAATACTGCGATGATTGTATCGGATTAAAAACACATATCGCCACGGATGGAAAAAATTACCAGGCAATTATGATACAAGATGGAGGACATCGCCATCCTTTTTCATTGGAATCTTTAAAAGAGCATGAGTATAAAGAGGGTATTATCCGAAACAACCTGCAAACAAGAATGAATGGGATAGATGTTTTTTCGTTCGGTATCTCAAAAGCCCCTCAAAGTGTAAGGTTATTATTTAAAAAATTTATTCTTGGGAATGACGAAATTGATTTTTTTATTTTTCACCAGGCCAACAAGTACATGAACGAAATCATCAGGAAAAAACTTGATATTCCCCTGGAAAAGGTCCCTTACTCCCTCAAGAATTTTGGAAATACATCATCTGCCTCCATTCCGCTTACAATGGTTTCTGAACTTTGGGAGAGGATAAATAGCTCAGACACACAAAGCATAAATATTGTGGCATGCGGATTCGGGGTTGGTTTATCCTACGGAAGTGTGATGTTTAATCTTAACAACGCCATTTGTTGCAGGCTGATTGAACTATAATTTGTTATTTTTGCGCTCTAAAAAGCACTGATTTTCGACAATCATACTAAATGGAGAAATAAGCCTTTTCACTTTTTCTGGAGAATAGAAATTAGAATATTTAGCACAAATACAATAGAAATGGAACTAACAAGATTTGTAAAATTATTTGCTGATCAATTTAACGAAACACCCGCGGATCAGTTTTATCCTGCGCTTGAATACAAAGTTATTCCTGAGTGGTCTTCATTAACTTCCTTAAGTATAATTGCAATGGTTGATGAGGAGTTTGATTTGCAACTAAACGGTGACGACATTGAAAAATCAAATACCATCGAAGATATTTTTAAACTGATAAAAGTTAGGATGAGTGGCGAATAATCCCTTCAGTTTATCTAACAAAACAATTCTTGTTGCAGGAGCCTCTTCCGGCATCGGAAGAGCCACGGCATTAGAATGTGCAAAGTTGGGTGCCCGTCTTGTTATCACCGGCCGCGATAAAAACAATCTAAACGACACCTACGATTCACTCGAAGGTGGGCCACATGAGAAATACTTTGTTGATTTTCAAAACATATCGGAAATTAATGGATTGGTGAAGGCAATGCCATTATTAGATGGCTTTGTTTATGGAGCCGGTTTTACTAAATTGCTTTTAACCCAGTTTATAAATAAAGATGACATTGACCAGATTTTTCAGGTTAATACTTTAGCTCCGATGATGCTGACTCAACTTTTGGTTAAAGAGAAAAAACTGAACAAAGCAGCCTCTATTGTTTTCATTTCCTCTGTGGCAGGGGTTTATAACGTTTCGCCTGGTAATGCCATGTATTCGGCTTCAAAGGGAGCTTTAAACGCTTTCATGAAAAATGCTGCCCTTGACCTTGCGCCAAAAGGTATCCGATGCAACAGTGTGAATCCAGGAATGGTTGATACAAAGTTTTTAAAAGATGGGACAGTGTCGGAAACACAACTAATAGAATATAAAAAACGGTATCCACTCCAAAGGTTTGGTCAACCGGAAGAAGTTGCGTATGGCGTTATTTATTTGCTCTCTGACGCCTCTGCCTGGGTTACAGGAACTGCTTTATTAATTGATGGCGGGCTAACACTTCGTTAATTAAGAAATATGCCATTACTTAAATTTAACGGTGTCGGAATTTCAGGAATTGCAGCTTGTATTCCGCGAAAAGAAATTGACAATTATAACTATTCAAACTACTTCTCCCCGGAAGATGTTGTTAAAATCATTGAGAAAATCGGAGTTCGTAAACGTAGGTTTGCAGATTCGGGAACCTGTGCTTCGGATCTTTGTGCCGCTGCTGCTGAAGCATTATTCAAAGACATGCAAATCGAAAAATCAGAGATTGATGTCCTTTTGTTTGTTTCTCAAACACCCGATTATCGCATGCCTGCAACCTCCGCTATTTTACAGAACCGTCTGGGATTATCAAAATCAATAATAGCGATGGATATTAACATGGGTTGTTCTGCTTTTCTTTATGCGCTATCGGTTGCCTTTAGTTTTTTGTCTCAGGAGAATATCAAAAAAGTACTCATTCTTAATGGTGAAACCCGCTCCAAGGTTTATTCAGCCAAAGACCGAAAAACTGCCTTTCTGTTTGGAGATGCCGGAGTGGCTGCATTGGTCGAAAAAGGGGATAGCTTTCAGGAAAGTTTTTTTTCGTTCAATACTGATGGTGCTCACGAATCTTTGATAAAAATTAACGCTGGCGGTTACAGAAATCCATCAAGTTTTGAAACAATTCAAGAAAGGGTTGTTGATGATCATGGGAATATCCGCAGCGATGAACAGGGTTATATGGATGGCGATAGTGTTTTCAGCTTTGTTGCCAGGGAGGTACCAAAAGATGTAAGGAGAATAATGGATTTTGCCGGAGTTGAAAAGGAGCAAATAGACTATTTTGTATTTCACCAGGCCAATCAGTTTATGAACCAGCATCTTGTCAAAAAACTTAGGTTAGATGAGCGAAAAGTACCTATTTCGATAGACAAATATGGGAATACTTCTTCGGTTTCAGTCCCTTTAACAATTGTCTCTGAATTGAATGGAAAACTCAAGCCTGGTATGATCTTGTGCCTGATTGCGTTCGGAGTCGGCGTCTCATGGGGTAGTGCCATCGTTCCCATGTGTCAGTGTCATCTTAGTAAAATTGTCGAAATTTAGGAAAATAACATGTTGCAAATTGGTGATACATATTCAGATTTTGTAGTTTTCCGCCAGAAAGATGTCAAGACTTTTGCAAGGTTAACTGGCGACTATAATCCGATTCATTTTGAAAATCAAGAGAATATTTTTAATACACTCACTCGGCCGGTAGTTCATGGAATGTATGCTGCATCTGCATTTTCAGGTGTTCTGGGGACGGTTTTTCCTGGTAAGGGGAGCATCGCTCTTTATCGTGAATTAACTTTTATTAGACCCGTTTTTGTTGGGGAAAGTTATGCAATGATATTTAAAATTGTCGAAATTGACTATTCCAAATCGTTGGGTGTGATCAAATCAACGCTCAAAAATGAGAAAGGGCAGATTTGCATTCAGGGAGTAAGCAAGATCAAAAACGTCTTTGCATTTTCACAGCAACAATAAACTTTTCAAAAGATGCCTGAAGAGAAATTCAATGTTTCAAAATCCACTACATTCATCAATTCACCGGTTGCCCGGGAGGTATATGTTTTGCTTCCTCCGGATTTTTCGAGTGGTACGTTCTTCATGCAGGCATTGAAAGACAGAAAATCAAGCCATGCTTTTAGTTCATACAATATTTCTGACATTCAGTTATCATCCATACTATGGGCAGCCAATGGCATGAACAGGAATATGACAAACAGCAGTGGTTTAGGCATGCGAACCGCTCCATCAGTAAAGAATTTCCAGGAAATTGAGGTTTATGTATTTATTTTATCCGGAATATATCAATATGATGCTTCCAATCATCATCTTAAATTGGTCAGAGCCGGAGATTATCGCAAGGATTGCGGGATGCAGCCTTTTTTTGCTGAGGTGCCCCTGGCTTTATGTCTGGTTGCGAATTTTTCCAAAATGGGGAAATTTGACGAAAAGAAACGTAATTTCTATTCGGGAACAGATGCGGGGTATGTAAGCCAAAACATTTATCTGTACTGTGCATCCGAAGGTTTAGCTACTACTGCATGTGGCTTGATTGACAGAAAACTCCTTCAACAGTTGCTTTTTCTTGATAATGCGAAAGCTATGTTATCACATCCTGTCGGCGGATTGTGATTAAGATTGCAAATTCGGGAAAAGGTAAAAACAAGCTTTGATATTTTGTATGATAATTTGATATCATTTCAAAAACCCCATTAATCTTTTCGATTATCTTTGCATACTTTTTATTTCAATTTATTCTAATAATTTAATTTAGAAAAGCTATGAATATTCAACAAAATCAAGGCTATTTTGATGTTACACGCCAACAGGCCGATAGCCTTACGTTTAGCAGGACATTTTTGAGTAACGTTTTTTCGTGGATGTTTCTGGGGTTGCTGGCAACAGCCGGGACTTCCTATATTTTTTCGGGCAGTGAGTACCTGATGTCGTTGCTGGTTAGCGAAACCGGCATGACCGGGCTTGGATGGGTTGTTATGCTGGCACCTCTGGGCTTTGTTCTTTTGCTTTCGTTTGGGTTTAACAAACTCTCTTCAGGCGCAATGATCATTCTTTTTGTAATTTATGCCGTTCTGATGGGAATGAGTTTGAGTTTTATTTTCCTGGCTTATAGTTTAGGTTCCATTGCCAGCACCTTTGCAATAACCGCAGGAATGTTTGGCGCAATGGCTTTGCTGGGTTATACCACTAAAACCGATCTTACAAAATTCGGTTCCATTTTAATAATGGCGCTGGTAGGCGTTATTATCGCCAGCTTTGTAAACCTTTTGCTGCTCAAATCGAGCATGTTCGATTATTTTATCAGCCTTATCGGTGTGCTGATTTTTACCGGTCTCACCGCTTATGATGTTCAAAAACTAAAACGAATCGGCAGCGAAATGGAAGACGGACTCGAATCGACACGAAAACTCACCATCATGGGAGCACTCACCCTCTACCTCGATTTTATTAACCTGTTTTTATTTTTACTTAGATTTTTAGGAAACCGCAGATAATTCACCTGGAGAATATTATTATGAAAGCTTATGTTTTTCCCGGACAGGGAGCTCAATTTGTTGGGATGGGTAAAGATTTGTATGAAAATCATGCCATCGCCAAAGAACTTTTTGATAAAGCCAATAAAATCTTAGGTTTTAAAATTACCGAACTCATGTTTGAAGGCACCGATGATGACCTCCGCCAAACAAAAGTTACCCAGCCTGCCATATTTTTACATTCGGTAATTCTTGCCCGGATTTTAAAAGAGGACTTTAAACCCGACATGGTTGCCGGTCATTCGTTGGGTGAATTTTCAGCACTTGTAGCCAATAAAGCATTATCATTTGAAGATGGCCTGACTTTGGTTTCGAAACGAGCCATGGCCATGCAGCAAGCCTGCGAAATGGAGCCATCAACAATGGCTGCAATTCTTGGTCTTGATGATGCTATCGTCGAAAACATTCTTAAAGGGATTAAAGAAATTGTAGTTCCGGCTAATTACAACAGCCCGGGGCAATTGGTCATTTCAGGTTCGGAAGCCGGCATCGCTATTGCCTGCGAAAAACTCAAAGAAGCCGGAGCAAAGCGCGCGCTGCCACTCAAAGTCGGTGGAGCATTTCATTCACCATTGATGGAGCCTGCCCGCATCGAACTTTCAAAAGCCATCGAATCGACAAAATTCAGCCGCGGAATCTGCCCGGTTTATCAAAATGTAACTGCTCAGCCGGTAAATGATCCCGAAATCATCAAGGCCAACCTGATATCTCAGTTGACAGCGCCTGTTCGATGGACCCAGATTATGAAAAATATGATTGCCGACGGTGCCAGAACAGTGGTTGAAGTTGGGCCTGGAACTGTTCTGCAGGGGTTGTTTAAAAAACTTGACCGGAATATTGAAGCTTACAGCGCAGTAATTCCCGAATAGAAAAAAGGCCGTCAGTTCAATTTGACGGCCTTTTAATTTTATATTTTCGAATTCAGCAATTTGCCCGAATTTATCAGTTTTTCGAGATACGGCTCAATCCTTGTATTCCGCAGCGCTTCGAGGTAAATGAGATTATGCATGTCGCTGCCGGCAAAATCAATCATCCCTGCATCGATGAATTTTTCGGCCATTTTTTTTACTTCCATCGAATAATATCCCGTTAGCGAAATCAGGTTCACCTGAAAAAGTATTCCGCGATCCTTTAATTCTTCAAATTTATTAAAACTTCTGAACCAGTATGAGTACCGCTCAGGATGGGCCAGAACAACGTTATAACCCTCAATCTGCAGATCAAACAGGAAGCGCTTCCAGGTGGGATGTTCGTTAAAATACGAAAATTCGATCAGAAGATAATTGTTGCCGAATGTCATCAGCCGGCCACTTTTATATTTGGCTTCAAACTGGTCATCAATTAAATATTCAGCAGCAGCTTCGAGTGTAACCGACAAGTTTTGTCTTTTAAGTTCACGGCGCACCTGATCGAGGCCAGGTAAAATATTCTGAGGTGAATTTTTATAAAAATCTCCCTGAATGTGCGGTGTGGTGATTAATTTTTGGTATCCGAGATCGATCATGCCTTTTATCAGCTCAATGGATTTATCCATGTTTTCGGCACCATCGTCAATTCCAGGTATTAAATGAGCATGCATGTCGGTCCTGAGTACCGAAAAATCAACTGGCTTGCTGAGTTTTGAAGAAGAAAAAAGGTTATTAAAAAGTCCCATTAAATGTAGTTCGGCTAATAATTGCGGCAATATTACTACTAATCCTTAAATGAAGAATGAAAACCGGTAAAATTTTAAATGCAGGGAATATTTGTTTTTTGAAACCAATAAAAAAAATATGAAAAACAAAGAGCTTAATTGGGTTTGTTTTTTTATTTTTACACCAATTATTCATTTTAAAAATTAAACAAAAGAGCTATGAAAAAAATTTCCTTTTTTGCAACGTTTATGTGTCTAATACTCATGTCTTACGGACAAGTTTATCTGTCACAGGATTTTAGTAGTGGCGTGATGCCACCAACCGACTGGACAATTGACGGGCTTCCGGCTCAATGGTCAATAAATGGTGGAAATGAAGCTGGCGGCACGGCACCGGAAGCCAAGTTTACTTATGTAAATCAGATTTCGGCAACAAGGTTGATTTCACCAGTTGTTGATTTAACTGGCGTGGCCTCGGTAAAGCTTTCTTTTAGTCATTTTTATGACGATTATGCCGGCGCTGGTCCGGTGCTTGGGGTTGCTACTAAACATAGTGGTGGAGATTGGGTGTCTATCTGGGAAATAAATCCGTTGGCAAATGTTGGCCCCGAAACCGTATTTATTGATCTGGTGGATTTTAATTACAGCGATTTGCAGTTCTCATTTTATATCAATGGCAACTTGTACAACATTGATTACTGGTTTGTTGATGATATTTTGCTTTACAATCCACTTGCATTAGATGCCGAATTAAAATCCATAAAACTTCCTACCTATGTGGAGCTTGGAGGAAGTGCAACATTAACCGGCACAGTGAAAAATATGGGTTCAACTAACATTAATTCATTTGATGTTACCTATACTGTAGGTGGGGGTGCGGCTGTGGTTTATCCTGTCACCGGATTGAACCTGGCGTTAGGCGAAACTTATGATTTTACACACGCAACACCATTAAATTTCACCGAAATAGGGACTTTCGAAGTGGTTGTAACTGTTGCAAATGTAAATGGTGGTGAAGATCTCAACCCGGCAAACAATACGTTGTCGAAGTTTGTTGGGGTGCTTCCTTATGTTCCGGCTAAAAAAGTTTTTGCCGAAGAAGCCACCGGAACCTGGTGCGGCTGGTGTGTGCGGGGAATTTGTTTTATGGATTACATGACCGAGACTTATCCTGAAACCTGGATTGGCGTTGCTGTTCATAACGGCGACCCGATGGTTGTTCCGGCTTATGATGATGCAATTGGGGACATCATTCCTCAATTCCCTGGTTATCCAAGCGGAACCCTCGACAGGGCAGGCACTACTTTCTGGGACCCTGAAGATTTTGAACAAGGGTATCTTGAACGGATGGAAGCGCTTTCTCCTGCTTCGATTGATATCGCAAATTACACCTGGGACCCGGTAACACGAGTGATAAATTTCAATCTTCAATCTGAATTTATTGTTGATATTTATAGCGAACTTAGATTTGGCGTGGTAATTACCGAAGACAGCCTCTGGGGAACAACTGCTCAGTGGAATCAGGCAAATTATTATGCCGGCGGTGGAAACGGTCCAATGTGCGGATTCGAAAGTATGCCATCGGTTATTCCCGCTGCACAAATGCATTACGACCATGTAGCCCGTGAAATTCTGGACACTCCTTACGGCACCGAAAATAGTTTGCCAAACCCGATTCTTGCAGGTTCGACGCATTCGTACAATTACACTTACACCATTCCTCAAACCTGGAATTATGATAAAATCACCATTATCGGGATTTTGATTGATATGACAACCGGTGAAATTTTAAACGCCAATAATGTGATTGATCCTTATCTTGGAATCGACAATCTGAATGTTGATGCCAACGTTGGAATTTATCCAAACCCGTTTAATAATCTTACGAATATTGTTTTTACATTAACCAAACCTGAAATGGTGAAAGTTGATGTTTATAATTTGCTTGGAGGTTTGGTTTATAGTGAGGCAGCAAAACAATACCAGGGTGGTGAAAACAAAATTCAGTTTTCAGGTTCTAATCTGGAAAACGGGGTTTATTTTGTCCAGCTTACCATTGGTGACCGCACCTACATCCAAAAAGTTTCTGTGATCAAATAGGTTTTTGAAACCGCCCAAAAAAAATGACCGTTATTTCTTTTTT
>CAYOWJ010000039.1:14243-18528 GCA_964407625.1 uncultured Lentimicrobiaceae bacterium | reverse complement strand
ACGGACATGAGGCAACCCGACAAATCCGACAATTCAACAAAGATGTTGTCATCATAGCTCAGACAGCTTTTGGACTATCTGGCGACAAAGAAAAGGCAATTGAAGCAGGCTGCAACGGTTATATTTCAAAACCCATTAATAAAGAGGAATTACTTGTGCTAATACAAAAGTATTTCAAAAAATAATGTTTTGACAGACAAATAAACGATGAAAAACCAAGCACCTGGCTATAACATCAGCTACCCAACCCGGCAAGCGCGGCAGCAGTGGTTTTCGGTGGGTATCTTTCCGCCCAGGCCGTCTTTCGGCTTGACAGGAAATCGCCCGCAATCCGCACCTGCGTGTAGCTTCCTGCGTTAAAATGGTAATCCGGGCCGATAAGGTTGTAACTTTCTGATCTTACAAAGAAAGCTTTAAAAACAAACTCGGCGTAAATGGCAGGGCTTCTTCCTGAATATTTATGGAGTTTAGTTGGGTGAGCGGAATCCGTGTAAAATTGGAATACTTGATATTTTCGGTATCCAAAACATTCAAAACCGAAAGGCCTGTTTCGACAGCCATTTTCTTCATTACAAATTTATAGATGACCGAGGCATCGAGGCGGCTGTAGGTGTAGTTTTCAGGTGTAGGATTCATAACCGAGTAGGGATTTCCCGGGAAACCGGAACCAAAAACGTAATCAGCCGAAACATAAAAAGGGTTTAAATCGATCAGTGCGGCACATTTTACCTCGTGTTGCTGATCCTGCGGCGCCCGCCGGTAATCATCATGCGGGAAATAGGAAAATTTTTCTTCGGTTCTCCCCAGCGAGTACGACACCCAAAATGAGTTTCCCCGCAGATCTTTTTGAACATAAAAATCGACACCATAACTCTGGCCGTTTCCTTCGTAAATGTCTTTTTCCTTTTTCCAGTAACGGTTTACATAACGCGTGATGCCTTGGGTAGTTTTGTAATATCCTTCGAGGCTAAAAGTAAACCCATTTCGGTGATAGGAGCTGCCCAGCACAAAATGCGAAGCCCGCAACACCGGCACTTCCACGTTGTCGCAGGTTGTCCAGATGTAGCGGAAATTCCCGTTTTCGTCGACCACCGAACTTTTCGAAATAAACTGATTATATAATCCCCAGGCCGTGTTGATCTTCCAGAACTCATCGATAAAAAAGGAAGCCGAAAGCCGTGGCTCAACATAAATCCTGTTGAGATTTGTGGCATAATTAAGCCTGAATCCAGCCTTGACTTCATAATTTTCCCTGGATGAAATGATGTCCTGAAAAAATAAATACAACCGGTCGGCGCTGTTGCTGATATCAACCTGACGTACATTCAGTGAATCTTCGATCAGCGAAGCAGCATTATGTACAAAGCCCACGCCGGTTTCGAACCTGTGATTTTCGTTTATCAAAATCAGATTTTCGGCCTGAGCAGTAATTTCTTCAAGGCTGTTCCAGGTTTGATCGTCCTTGCGCAAAAGATCCTGGTTATTCTGCGTTAACAGGTGAAGGTTATCCGAAAACCGGGGAAATATGCCTGAATATCCGATTGTAAACTTCGTGGTGTTGCCGTTTTGCCAGTTTTTTCCATAAAATGCCGATGCGCCCATTTGTGTATTTTCCTCCGCAGTGTTCTTGATCAATGTTCGCCGGCCAAATGGCTGATTGATGGTGTAGGAATAGGTGTCGTTTCCGCCGTACAGACTGATAAAAAACAAGTCGCCATGATCGTTGCGGCTCGAAAATTTAACGTTAAAATCGCGAAACGCATAATCCGGGACAACTTTTAATTCGGTCCCGTTTGCGGTATCATTTTCCGGATTTCGCTTACCATAAATATTCAATTGATAAGGATCGTAGAGGTTGTAAAAGGTTTGTCTGAAAGCAACCAACAGCGAGCTGTTTTTAAACACCGGCGTTTCAACACTTCCATTGAAGATAAGATTGCTGATGCTCAGATTAACCGAAGGCTTGAGCATATTGCCGTTTTTGCCGGTAATATTTACGATGCCGCCAACACGGCCGCCATATCCGGCATCAAAACCTCCTTTGTAAATTTCGATGTCTTTGGCAACAAAGGCGTTGATGGGACCAATGTTGTCGTTAAAGTTTTTAAGTCCGTAAATGGTAAAACCATCAAACAAAACCTGGCTGTGGCCTTCGTAGCTTCCCCAGATGATGAGGTCGTTGGTGCTTTCGCCGGAGGCCAGAATCCCCGGTTGGAGGCGCAGCAGGTTATACACCGAGTTGTCGCTGCTTCCCGGAAGAAAAGTGGCGACCTTGTGATTGAGTTTCGTCAAACCGGGTTCATCGCCCGTTTGTGTAGCTTTTTCGATGACCTTAGCTGTAATTTCGATTTCGGAAAGCGGAAGGCTGGCTGATGATAACTCAAATTTATGATTAACTCCGGCGCCAACGATGGTGTCCAGCACATAAAATCCAAGATAGGAAATCTTCAGATTAAAAATGCTGTCGGAATCGTTGATAAACGAAAAACTGCCACCGAAATCGGCGGCAACTTTGTAATTGTTTATCATCAGTTGGGCATAAGGCAGGGGTTCGGAGGAGTTGGTTTCGACAACCTTGCCAGCGATAAGAAATTTTTTGGGGGGCGTTTGTTGAGGTTTTGGAAATATCAGGAAAACATCATCTTTTTTTTCAAAAGCCAAAGGAAGCCCTGAAAGCAAGGCACCAACCGCCTTTTCAGGTGTATCGAAGCTTCCGCTGATCGTCACACTGAAAGCAGATAAAAGTTCATCATCAAACGAAAAGCGGAGGTTGTAATCATTGCGGAGATCAATCAAAACTGCGTTTAAAGGCTTATTGGCTGCGGTAATTCCGATATTTTGCGAAAATGCCGTCGTAGCCAAAAGTGAAAGTATGAAAAAGCAAAAAAGAAATGTCCGCTTCACCTGTTATTTATTTTGGAAAACCAGGTATGAACCGTCGGCCTGCTTCGTAAAGCTTAGCCCAAAAGGTTTGCACACCAGATCCAAAACGTCGTTAAGCGGTTTTTCGTTTGTAAAATTCCCGGTGTAGAAAAATTCCTTTTCGGTTTTGAAGAAAACGGGAACCTGATATGCCTTGCTGATTGCCGCAAAAACCTGGGTTAGCGGCGTACCGGTAAACAAAAACTCATTGTCGTTTTCGTTTGAAATTTCTTTTGGATGGTTTATTTTCTTTACAATCGAACCATCAGGCCCGACAAAAGCACGTTCGTTGGGATCGAGAAAAACGTATCCGTCATTTTTCGAAACTACCTTTACCCTTCCTGTAAAGCAGGAAACGCGATACTGGTCGTTGCGCGAATAAACAGTAAAACTTGTACCCAGGACAATGGTGTTTCCCAACTTCGAAGTAACTTCGAATTTCCGTCCTTTCTCAACCTTAAAAAAGCCTTCGCCTTCAAAATTAACTTTTCGTGAAAATTGCCACCAATACGGGTGATAAGTCAGGATGCTGCCGGCAGTGATTTCAACGGTGGAACCGTCGGGAAGCAGAGCGGCCAAATTTTCTCCGTTAAGGGAAGAAATCGAGGTTGAGTATAATCTCAAAAATAAACTTATCCCGACCAGAATGATTATTACGGCTGCTGCACTCAGCGTGTAAATCATCGGAATCAGGCGTCTTTGTCTGGCTTCCGGCATCGCGTCAATTTTTGCAGAAAGCGATTCCCATGCCTGATTTTTAGACTTCTCCCAGGGAATTTCCATCTTTGCAAAAAGCATGATCGAATCGTCCTCGGGTTGATCTGATGGATTGATATGTAATTTTATTTCATTCATTTAATTTTCGATAAACTTCTTTAAAAAAGTGAGCGCAAGATTCATCCGCTTTTCGACAGCTTTTACGCTTAACCCAAGCTGGCCGGCAATTTCGTGGTATTTTAGCCCGTCCATCCTGCTCATTAAAAAAACGGTCCGCTGATTTTCGGGTAAGATTTTTAAGGCCTGTTCGTACCGGCTTTTCAACTCCTTAAACTGCATCTGATCTTCCGGCGAATCATCCAGGATACTGGGTTTAAAGGTCATCGAAAAATCGAGTGCCAGCTTTTCCCTGCGATAACGGCTGATAAAAATATCCCCTGCAATTTTAAACAACAAGCCTTTGATGTTTTTCACGTCGGGCTGCATTTGTTTTTCCCAGATTTTTAAGAACGTTTCCTGCGCAACATCGGTAGCCAGTTCAGTATCGCCGGAGCGATAAAAAACATAGCTGCGAACCGCATCAAAATGTGTATCAAACAACGCTTTAAAAATTTCCTTTGTCAAACAAAAACAGGTTAAGGTTGAG
>CAYOWJ010000039.1:7034-14143 GCA_964407625.1 uncultured Lentimicrobiaceae bacterium | reverse complement strand
GGATCGCTGTTGTCGTCATTTTTGTTACAGGCAAAAAAGGTGACAGCCAGAACGATGAGCGCACTTAAAAACAATGTCTTTTTCATGATTAAATCTTTTTGATGAATAAAATTATTTACAAAGTTAAACCGCTTGAGCTTGGTTTTACCCTACCGGGAAAGTAAAATATTTCAAATGCTGGCCAAATCCATAAAATGACATCAGAAATCCTCAGACTTCCTGACCTCTCGTAAAATGGAAAATCGCAATATTTACGGGTGCAATCGGAATAATGAATTTTTAAAGCCCGTTTCTGGGATCTGAAAAGCGGATTGTTGCGGTACTTCAGACTGCTTAATCTGGTTTGATTTTGTGCCCGTGTCGTTGCCCCAGGTTTTATCGCAGCGGGCTTTCAGCCAGCGTAACCTGTTAGTTTTTCCAAATAAAACCGTATAAAATCATTTATGAGACTGGTCGAAAAAGGTGTCGAATATGAAATCACTTGGGCTAAAGCCCATAATATCAAGGATATCAATTGCCCCGACCTTAAGGTCGGGGCAATTGAAAACAGCCAGTTTCCGGGCTTTAACCCAAAATCAACAGTTTTTATACTGCAATCATTTATCAGGCCCGAAATGTAAAGTACATGGTTGGTTCACCCTAATAAAATAGCTCTTTCCGGGTTGCAATACCGCGAGCGTAGTTATCTGAAATTCCGGCCAATAAACCGACAGGCCTGCAACATCCATAGCTACGTCAAACGAATCGCCTAAAGGAGCAAACAGCGCTACAGCATTTACATATTCGGGGCTAAGCACCGGAATGAGGTTCCAACCTGATTCCAGTTGAATTGTTTGGTTGGTTGCATAATCACCATAAATTGTAATTGATGTTGGATTAGATGTTTTAATGATGTACCCCGAATGAGAATCCCATTGATGCAGGGTGTTTATCTCCAACTCAGGAAAATAAATCCCTGAGAGGTTTCCAAGATAAACCAATGATCCAGCCATATCCCCGAACATATCCACAATATCGTTGTCGTTTGGAATGATGTAGCTCGAAATCCCGCTCCATCCGGCAGGAATATTTATAATTTGACCCGGTAAACTGCTGATAACCATTTTTCGAAGGCTCTTTGTAATCTCGAGGTTCCCGAAAGTTACCAGACCAAAATCGTCAGCAGTAATCGTATCGCAGACAAGCAAAGTTTCATTTTCGTACCAGGAACAAACATATTTTGAACCCGGCTCCGCTATAAAATGCTGCAGCCTTCGTGGTGTAATGTCCGCCGTCACCGAACTTTCCGCGCACCGGTCACAAAGCGAAATACTAACCTCCCAACCGTTGGCTGTATCTTTTATGCTTTCGGTTTCCCAGAAAAAGTAATTATTGATCTGGCCTTCCTGATCATTTAAGAGGTCGTTATTTGAGCTGGTATTTGAAAATACCGGGAAAGACTGATCGGAACGAAATGTGATGAGCGAATTCCGGTCCGATTCATAACCATAAGGCGCCAGAACCGTTGCCCGCTGGCCATGACCGTTTTGACCCCAGGTGAAATTAAAAGGAAGTTTATGATCAATTAAAGTCTGAACATATTCGACCGCCTGCGGCCAGCCAATTGCCTCATCGTTTACGCCATTCGAAAAGGTATGCCAGGGAATTTCAGCCGTTGGATGCGTATCGAGCCATTTGGCGTTATTAAAATAATCCCAGACATCGTAGTTTTCTTCAGGTTTTACTTCGATACCACCGTATTTTGCAGTAAAATCAACATTGGAATAGTTGCAGTGCCAGGATGAATCGCCTAATGCAGCTTCATAAGAACCTTCAAACCATGGTGTTTGCCCTGGATTATAGACTCCAACCCAACCATTAAGACTGGAAAACAACTGGCCGTTTCGGATTCCGATCATGGAAGTTCCGGAGGCTCCCATCGAAGCGCCCGAGAGCATAATCTTGTTTGTATCAATAGTGTATTCGGGGCGAACGAAATCATAAACGAAGTTCATCAATCTGAAAGGTGTGAATGGCTGGACATTTCCCTCATGGTAAGATTTAAGTGTTCCCAGGCTGCTGTGGTGGCCAACCCACCATGTTTGAAACGGGAACTGATTTCCGGCAACTAAAATTTGTCCCTGATCAGCCCCAAACCACCAACTGCAGTTCCCAAGCAGATTCCCGCCCCAACAGTGAAGCTTTAAGGAAACTCCGGCTTGAAAAGATGAGTAATCAAAATCATCCCGAAGGCCAACAAGGTAATTGGAGGCTTCATTTGGGAAAGCGGCGGCAGGCGGACATTCCCATTTGGTGTAAAAATAAAGGGTGCTTGGGGGTTCATAAACATAATTGGGCTCATGCTGTATTTTATTGAGTAACACAGCACCGGTCCCGGGAGATTCTTCCACAAAATTTGTCAGGTTCATCCCGGTTATAATGGATGAAAAGTCTTCGGCACCATCCACTGTGTGGCTGATAAAATACCAGGCGGTGTCGCCATCCTGACCTCCATTGTACCTGTTTACGTAAATACCTGTGCCAACATCAGCCAGGATGCCGTTGTCAACAGGAAGACGGGTTACAATGCCCTCATTTCCCATATAAGGAAAAACCCGCTCAGGTCCTTCTAACTCAGGATTCCAGCCCGAAAGCGGATAAATTTCATCAATAAGTTCGGACTGAAGAATATCATTTGCTTCAGCTATCGGATGATTTGTTTTATAAATCCGGTAACGGATGTTTCCATTCATCACATTTTGATAAACACTGTTAAACTCCTGATAAGAGGGTAGATTAATGGTGATTGGCGTGTTTACTTCCTGAAAAGTAATGAAGGCATCACCATTGATAAATCTGGCATTTGCAGATGTGACCTGTTCGATAGGTGCCGGTAATGACGCATTGCACAACACATCCAGAGAAATGTAATTTCCAAGTCCTGCCCCCGGATTTTCGATAGTTAGGGTAAGAATGTTTCCCGTTAAAAAACTATTGACGGTTGCGGTAGTTGCATCAAAGGTTTTGTATCGCGGCGGAAGCAGCGGTAATGTTAATCCTTCACAACTTAAAGTCATGGTACTTTGATAAAATGGATTTTCGGTGAGGTCGTAATAATTAAAATTCCTGCCCGGATTAAAAGTTCCCCTGAAAATTGATGCTCCCGCTATCGCTGATAAATCAATAATAATCTGGTTGCCATCAACCGATATCGAATTTGGATAGGTACCACCGCTATAGTTGGTAAAACTGTGAGTTGCCAAAACATCAAAATTCATCTGGTTGGAATGATCAGCTCCGTAGTTGGTGATCACACCTCTGAGGTTTTCATCAAAATCGGTCAGACAATCAGTAGATGTCGGAATTCCGGCTAATGAATCAGCATAGTCATCAGTTAAGTGCAGGTCACCAGGGAAATTAAAAGTGAATATTTCATTAGTGGCCCCCGTGAAATTATTTACTACGGTGGCATTTAGGTAATCGTTTTGAGGATTACCGCTGCTATTATCTCTGTCCCAGATGGGAGGGCGGTCACCAAATGTGGTTGGATTTACCAAATTGTTTGCAATAACAATACTGCTGTTTTCTTTCGTGAAGCGGTATTCGATGGGTGGATAGGTAAAAACCATATCGAAAACAGTATTGTTAATGATGCTGACGTTGCGAACATCCCAGGCTAAAATTCCGGCATCATTATAGAAAACAGAATCCTGTTGCCGGTAAATCATATTATTGGATATCAAGCCAGTTTGTACTTCGGGATATCCTGAATAGAGCGTTTGATCCATTAACCCAAAAGCAATTCCTCTGTCGCAGTTGATTATAGTGTTGCCAGTAACATTAATATTGTTAGAGTTGTTCCAGATAAGAATTGCCGGAACATCAGTGTGGTATTCATTTTCGGGCACACGAATATTTCTGAGTAAATTATGCCGGATATTCCAGTATTTCGCAGCGTGCAAATCAATACCTTCGGTGTAGCCATCAACGGGGCCCCAGGATGTGTATTCGAGGAGGCAGTACTCAATAATTCCATTGCTAATCCCCGAAGGCAGTCCTTCAGCATCATTCAGATAGTTGCCTTTGATAATCTGTTCTCCACAGTCATAAAACCGGCAATGATACAACCTGATTCCATCGGCCGCGCCAATTACCGGTGGATTGAGTTGAACGGCGTGATGTGCAACTTCACCTACAGTAAGATCTGCAATAGTAACATTGGTGGCATTGTTAATAAAAAAACCAAAAGGTGAGGTTCCGTACATCCCCGGAGATGATCCTTTGATGCAGACATCATCATAATTGCCGGTTGCACCTCTGATAACGATGTTATCAATGGCGTTTTCCTGATCAATTCCTACATTGATAAACAACCATTCGGGAATAGTATAAATTCCGGGTTGTAATACAATGGTTGTATTCGACTGAAGGCTCCATACCGCATCAATCAACTCATCCCAGTTTGAAACAGTAATAACTATGCCGGTCGGTGGCGGGAGTATTGGTGCATCAATGGGAAGTTTGGGAAAACCTGTTACAGTTATCAGCAGAAAAAATGCACTTAAAACAGATTTTCGATGTAAGTATTTCATGTAATTAATTTGTATTTCTATTTCATGCAAATAAATTTTCAAAAGAATTTCTTCCCAAAGATATTCAATCTATTGCACGTCTTTTTCAACCAATGGTCCAAAATTGCACAAAAATCCTCACTAAATTATGAAAATAGAAAACCAGAAAAGGATCCTCAGGCTTACTGACATCTTTCGCTAAACAGCTTCATTTTATGCTGGTTATGAAATACTGTGTCGTAGGTTGATTTGCTATATCCTTCATAAATTCGCAATAATCTGTTTCAGGCTTACAGCCTGATGGGATTTTTTGGATTTTATTCCAGGTGCATTGCCCCATATCGTCAAGCTAAGAAATTATAACATTGTTTGGTTTGGAAAAGAATCAATAGCCCAGTCCGGCAGTTGGCGGATCAGTCAAACGCTGGCGGGGATAAACATCTCACCAGGTTGGTGGAAATTCAATGGATCAATTCAAGGTTATGGACAATGATACAATTTCATCCCAATAAAAAAAGGAGACCTTCCGATCTCCTCTTCCCGAGCCACCCATGGGACTTGAACCCACGACCCGCGCATTACGAATGCGCTGCTCTACCAACTGAGCTAAGGTGGCATTCCTTATTCAGATTGCAAAAATAGATTTTTTCGGCATTTAAACGCCAAACATTTTAGGAAATCTCCGCAAGAAAAATATCCTTCGTGCTCATCTCCGGCCGGGCATTGAACAACGCCTCAAGACTGATTTTCCCGATCACGTAATTAAATCCTTCGGCAAAGTGCTGCTCAAGGATGCTCTCGAAACCGAAAATATCCAGATCCTTTTTATCCGTAAAACGCAGATAAACTTTTACAACATGATCGTTATCAAGCTTCAGATCAGGTTGCTGTTTCATCTTTTTGTATTCGTACCGATAATTGTAACCCCGCGCCGTGATGTCTGAAAGGACGGCTGAACCCGTGGGAAAACCTCCTGCACCTTTCCCGAACATAAACTGTTTATCGTAAAACGCGCCCTTGATCACCACCCCGTTAAACTCGTCTTCGACATTAAAAATGTATTTTTCGGGTTTAACAAACATCGGCATCACCGACAGGCTTATTTTGCCAGGCCCGGTTTTGAGGACCCGGGCTACAAGCTTTATCTTGCTGCCCTTTTCTTTAGCGAAGCCAATGTCGTTTTCGGAAATTTTAGAGATTCCTGAATGAAAAATCTGTTCGGGAGCTATGTAAACGCCAAAAGCATGAACCGTGATAATTACCAGTTTGTAAAGCGCATCAAGCCCTTCGACATCGTAAAAAGGGTCGCTTTCGGCAAAACCCAGTTCCTGGGCACCGAAAAGCGCTTCACGGTAATCGAGGTTCTGGCTGAACATCCTGGATAAAATATAGTTGGAACTTCCGTTCAAAATCCCGGTGACGCTTTGCAGCAAATCGTTATCGTAATATTCCTCCAGGTTGCGGATAACCGGGATGCTGCCACAGGCGGAAGCATCATAAAGCAGGCCAACGCCGTATTTGTTCTGTATTTCGATTAGCTCAGGCAAATGAACGGCAAGCATTTTTTTGTTGCCCGACACCACGCTTTTTCCTTTTAGAAGGGCAGATTTAACAATTTGATATGCTGCATCGGCATCATCAATCAATTCGACAACGAGGTTAATTTCCGGGTCATTTAAAATCTCCGATGGATCGAAACAAAAAAGAGATTCAGGCGCCTGCCTGCGCTTTGTGCGGTTTTTTACACATATTTTCTTAATTACGGCGTGTGTGGTCTGGCTTTTCTGTAAAACTTCATAAAGCCCGTTTCCCACAACGCCAAACCCAAATAAACCAATATTAAGCTGCTGTTTCATGTTCTTGTTTCTGTTTTTGATAAAATTGTTGGATAATGCCTGTTAACTGTTCATGTTCGATAAGAAAGCCATCATGCCCGTAGGGCGAATTGATTTCATAAAAGCTACTTCCGGGGATGTTCTGATGAATAATGCGCATATCTGCCGGCGGGAATAAAATGTCGGAAGTGATAGCCACAACAAGGGTTTTAGCCCTTACCCGCCGCAAGGCTTCGGCAATGCTGTTCCGGTTCCGGCCTGCGTTGTGGGTGTCCATGACGCGTGTTAAGAGGTGGTAAGAATAAGCATTGAACCTTTTCAGCAACTTGTCGCCCTGGTAGTTTTGGTAAGTTACAGCTCTGAAAAATGCCGTCTTGTTCACATCATTGTCGGCCTGGGTTAAATTATAGGCTTCGTTGTTGCGATAGCTCAGGAGTGCAACTGCACGTGCAGCCTTAAGTCCGGCCATGCCACCTTTTGCCCAGCCTTCAAAATAGGTGCTGTCGGCCTCGATGGCCAGCCGCTGCGACTGGTTGAAAGCAATGGCCCATGGCGAAATGCTGGCACTCGTTGCCAATAAAATGACATTTTCGAAAAGGAAAGGTTTCTCAATGGCCCATTCCAAAGCCTGGTGCCCGCCCATTGAGCCACCAATGAGGGTATTGATTTTTTGAATTTTGAGATGCTTCCTCAGAATTTCGTGTACCGAAACCATATCACGGAT
>CAYOWJ010000039.1:5529-6934 GCA_964407625.1 uncultured Lentimicrobiaceae bacterium | reverse complement strand
CCGGCAAACTGCCGCCCAGTTCAAGCTGAAACGGGTGTTGATAATGATAGACATGTGGTTTGTTTCCCATGACAGAAAGTTTGTTAAATTTTTTCGAAAGCCTGTTCAAAGTCCAGAATAATATCATCAATATGCTCGATACCCACCGAGACCCTGAGTAAAGTAGGCAAAACACCGGCTGCTGCCTGGTCTTCGGCCGAAAGTTGCTGGTGTGTGGTGGCCGAAGGCTGGATGATGAGCGTGCGTGTGTCGCCGACATTGGCAAGATGGCTCACCAGTTTCAGGCTTTCGACGAAACGGCTGGTTTGCGATTTTTCTCCTTTAAGCACCAGCGACAACATTCCTCCAAAACCATTCTGAAGGTAACGCGAAGCCGTTGCATAATTTGGATTATCCTCAAGTCCCGGATAATTTACCTGCGCCACTTTTTGATGCTGCTTCAAATATTTCGCAAGTCCCAGCGCATTTTTACAATGCCGCTCCATCCTGAGCGATAAAGTCTCGATGCCCTGGATAAGCTGGAACGAATTGAACGGACTGATGCAGGGGCCAAAATCGCGCAATCCTTCAACCCTGGCCCGGATGATGAAGGCGATGTTTCCAAAAGGTGAGCCTTCTCCAAAAACCTCCCAGAAGTTTAACCCGTGATAACTCACCGAAGGCTCCGAAAACTGCGGATACTTCCCATTGCCCCAGTTATAATTTCCGCCGTCGACAATAACGCCGCCGATGCTGCTGCCGTGACCTCCGATCCATTTCGTGGCCGACTCGACAACGATGTTGGCACCATGTTCCAGCGGCTTAAACAGGTAACCGCCTCCCGCAAAGGTGTTATCTACAATTACCGGCAGATCATGTTTTTTGGCTAATCGTGCAATCGCATCAAAATCCGGAACAATAAATCCGGGATTTCCGATGGTTTCGAGGTACAAGGCTTTGGTATTTTCGTCAATCAGGGCTTCAAAATCTTCTGGCGCCAGGCTTTTCGCAAACCGGGCTTCGATGCCCAGGTTTTTCAAAGATACTTTAAACTGGTTGTAGGAGCCGCCGTACAGGAAAGGCGAAGTGACGAAGTTATCGCCCTGGCCTAAAATGTTGTTGAGTGCGATAAACTGGGCTGCATGCCCCGAAGATACTGCCAGAGCGGCAACGCCTCCTTCAAGGGCGGCCATCCGCTTTTCGAAAACATCGGTGGTTGGATTTTGAAGGCGGGTATAAATATTCCCGAATTCCTGGAGTGCAAACAACTTTGCGCCGTGTTCCGAATTTTTAAAAACATAAGATGTTGTCTGATAAATAGGCACCGCCCTCGAAAGCGTGTCGCTGTCGGGTTGATGACCTGCGTGTACCTGTAAAGTCTCAAAATGCTGTTGTGATTTCATATTGCTGTGTATTTAATTGTTTA
>CAYOWJ010000039.1:1488-5429 GCA_964407625.1 uncultured Lentimicrobiaceae bacterium | reverse complement strand
GCTTTTTCAAGATCAGAAACCGACAACAGGATGTTGATGCTGATTTGGGAGGTGATAACGGATTTGATGTTTATTTTTTCATGATCGAGCCTGTGCGTGACCTCGGCCAGGATGCCGGAACGCGCGCCAACTCCTGCTCCCTTGAGGCGCAGAATCCCAAAATCATCACTAAATGCGATGCTTTTAATCACGCCTGGGTGAAGCTCGGCTGATCCATTAATGGTTGTTGCCGGGAAAGTGGTGTTATCATGATTTTCGATGTTGAAAATCCGCAACGGAATTTTCCTGGCTTTCAGCGGGCTAATCGTGCCGGGATGAAGAATCCGTGCCCCGAAATAGGCCAGTTCGGCGGCTTCATTATAGCTCAGCTTTGCAATGTGCCTCGCATTCGGAACAAAGCGCGGGTCGGCCGACAAAAACCCGTTCACATCTTTCCAGATGTCGAGGCATGTGGCATCGATGCAATGGGCGATGGCCGCGGCGCTGAAATCGCTTCCGCCCCTTCCGAGCAAGGTTACTTCACCATCGGCCGAAACGCCGTAAAACCCGGGCACTACGTATGTTTTGTCTTCCTTCAGTTTCGATTTTACTTTTGGTGCCGACAGTGCAAAATTCACGGCTGCATCTCCAAAATGCCCGTCGGTAATCAATCCCAGGTTTTCGGGTAAGATTTCTTCGCAGGCAATACCATGAGCCGTCAAAATATGGCTTAACAAAACCGAGCTGAGCCGCTCGCCATAACTCAAAGCCAGGTCGTGCAGCGATGGGGATACTTCGCCGATTAAGGCAATTCGTTGCAGGATGGCCTCCAGACCTTCGGTTCGTTGCCAAAGTATCCGTAAACATTCATTTTGGAGGGTTTCGTCAGGAATGTTTTGGTTTACAAGAGTGACTTGTTCGGTTTTAAGATTTTCGATGAAACCGGCGATCAGGGTATGATCGTTTATTGCCGATCCGATGATTCCTTCGATTTTGTTGGTGAGGCCAAAAGTCGCCGAAACCACGATAACCAGCGGGCGGTTGTAGGCTTTTACAATGCTCGCGAGGCGAATAAAGTCGCTGCTGCTTTTCAGGTTTGAGCCACCAAATTTAATTACAGTTTGTGCTGACATACAATGTACGATGATGTTGTGAAAATTTGAAAATGAATGGAATTGTCAGGTTCATGGCCTTGCATCGAAGGTCTGAAACAGAATGAAAATCCGGATGTTGTCCGGTTAGCGTGGCTTAAATTCAGGAATTAGCCACGCATTCGCATAGCCATGTGAAAAGTTGAGGAGGAAAGACCCGGGGACAGGAAAGAATAAACCGTCGCGTTGGCCTGAAGCCCGCGACACGAAAGAAACCTAAAAAAAACTGTTGTCATGTTTTTTATGTGTTTAGTTTATAATTCCCCCGCAACTTGCGGGGTTAGGTATTAGCACCTTGCGTTAGCCTGTAGGTTGCTAGAGTTTCACCGAGCCTAATCTCTCCACTCTTCTTTATAAATCAAACACCTTTCAACCGAAAGGACATTCGATTTTGTGGCGGCAAATATAGCATAAAATATTCCAACCCATCCAAGAAAAAAATGCAATTGAAGGGAAAATAATTTTTATGATGTTGAAAGATAATGCTTTAGTATTTGAAATAAATTCCAACCAAACCAAAACATCGCACAAATTCCGTCGGATTTTTGTTGTTTTAAATGCCGGTCGGTTTAAATGTTTGCGAATGGGAAAATGCATCTGCATTAAAAAACCATAACCCAACAGTCTGCCATCTGACGGACTGTTGGGTTAGTTTTTAGAACATAAAAAAAACCTTTTTTGAAAAATCTCACTAATCGGTTTTCATCATCTTAGCTGAAGTTACCATCCCACCGGCCTGAAGCTTCAAAGTATAAGTCCCTGCCGGTAATTCCGGCGCTTCGAGGATAAAAGAATGGTAGCCTTCCTGCTGAAATCCGGTGAACAGTTTTCTAACCAGTCGCCCATTAAAATCATAAAGCAAAAGATTAGCCATTCCCGGCTGATTGATCTGATATTTCACGGTGGTTTGGTTTTTAAATGGATTGGGGAAATTTGTAATTGCCAATTCCGGGTTTTGATGAGATTCACCAACTGAGGCAGCCGGATCGAAGAATGTGCTGTAAATGCCGTTTCCATGGGTGGCAATTGCTGTAAAACCATCCATGCTTCGGGCATCAATCATGTCGACCATGATTGTACCGATGCTTTCGGGGCCTTCCTGCGTCCAGACAGTATTTTCGCCGTCAAGCGAAGTTGTTGAAAACAAACCAAGGGTTGTTCCTGCAAAAATTATTTTTTTGTCCTGATACGATAACAACTTTGTGCAGCGGATGGACGGGCCATTTCCTGAACCATCAGGAAATTCTTCAAGATTGCCACCAACAGCAGTCCAGGTTGAGCCTCCATCGGAGGAATGGAACAGGCTTTGAACACCATAATTTGAAAATGTCACCATCAGGTGATCCGCATCATCAGGATTAATATCAATGCATGCAACAAAAGCATTAAAGGGAAATTCATCGCCGGTAATGTCAACCGGAACCGGGTTTCCGGTGTTTGCGTCATCAAGCCGGTAAACTTTCCCCAGGTTGGTCCCGTAAAATACCTTATTTGCCGGACTTTTTGAAACCGTGATAAAACTGATTTCCGAAGCATCGCCGACATTTACATTGCTCAGGTGGCTCCAGCCTGAATTCCGCAAACTTGTATCATAAGATGAGGCTTTCAGATTGTCCTTGCGCCAGATGCTGGTGATGGTGGGCAAATAAAATGTTTCGTAATTATTGGGATCGAGCGCAAAGTTCTGATAAAACGGAAAAAGTGCGTTTGAACCCATCACCGGGTCGTAAAAAGCCAGAAGCGTATCGGGCAGTTGTGGAAGGATTTTTTTTGTGTGCATCGCTTCATCAAATTGTGAAGTCCAGATGTTGCCGCTATAGGCAGAAATGACACAGTATTCCCAATCAGGCGCAACGCAGGTTGCAAATCCATCGTAACAAATGTCAATACTCAACCAGAGTTCTGAAGGATCGTCCGTTACGGTATAATACCAGTTATTATCTTGAAGGCCGCCCAAAATACTGTTATCGCCTGAAGAGCCATGATCTATGGTGACGGAATAAAACTGGCTGGTTGCCAGATTGCCATTCAGGCGCGTCCAGAACATATCTTCACTGGCAGCCATACAATTTTCGGTGATTTGCACACCTCCATCGCAGGCAATAAACAAAACATCCGGATTTGAAGGAAGAAAAGCTGTACCGTGCATATCGGGATGGAGCATGTGAATGGAGTCCATATCGTAAGGGTAGCCGCCCATGTAGAAAGTTTGCGAGCTGTCGGCAAAACCATTTTCCGACCGGTAAAGGTTCATCCCGCCAAGAAGCACCACATTTTCGTTGTCTGGTTTTACAGCAAGCGTCATGCAATATCCGCCATAAACCACCAAACTGTAAGGGAAATCGTTGATATCTCCACTTCCGCCGCCGGGCGTTCCAAGAGTCCGATCACTCCAAACCGGTGCATCTGTTGCCGGATTCCAGGTCATTTTCCAAAGTGTGTTTAGTGAATTTGTATAGCCGTTGAAGGGATTTAGGTTGGGTGATTGGGATTCGGTAAAGACGTATAAAACATTTTCGTTGGATGAGGCAAGCGCTAAGCGGCTGGTGCGATTGTCGTCGGGGAAACCTTGTGGTGTAATTTCTTCCCATTGAAAACCGTCTGTCGAACGCCACACGCCGGCTTTTTCCGGCGGCTCGATTCCCCAGCCGTAACTTCCAAGGATGGCGTACAAAACTCCATCTGAAGTAATGGCCAGGTCGGTGCCAAACGATTTGTTCTCCAGGTCGCCAAGAACCATTTCCCAGCTTTCGCCACCGTTGGCCGACCGCATAATTGCGCCATAACAGGCGGCGTAAACAATGTCCTGAT
>CAYOWJ010000039.1:0-1388 GCA_964407625.1 uncultured Lentimicrobiaceae bacterium | reverse complement strand
GTCCAGGTTTGGCCTGAGTTTAATGATTGCCACATTCCGCCAGAGGCGCTGCCGGCAAGCAGGTGTGTTTCATCCGCTACATCAACGGCAATGCACAACATTCGTCCTCCAACATTAAATGGTCCGCGCTGTGTCCAATCCTGATTTCGCCCCGATTCCTCTTTTTTAGGAAGATTTTTTGCAAAAGCAAGTTGCTTCGTTTTGATGTTTTCAGGAATTTTTCCTGTTTGAGGATTCCGGGTTTTCATAAATTCATACGCTGAGTTATAGAAAGCAAATTCAGTACGGGACAACCCCTTTTCTTTCTCAAAACCTGCCAACGTTTCATGATTTTTTGTTTTTCGGATTACAAAAACTGCAACTCCGATAAGGAGCAGGAAAGCACTCCCCAATAAAACACTCATCAGTTTTTTCATAAGATTATTTTTTTTAGTTTATATCTGTGAACTTTCTAAAACTTCTTATCCCATCATATAAAAAACAGCAGGTATCATGGCAATACTCAGCACAATATGCGCAATTACCAAAGCAGAAGCGCTATCAGGGGCACAGTTGTAACGGCTGGCAAAAACAGGGCCGAGCACTGCCGAAGGCATCGAGCTTACCAAAACCAAAACCTGGGTTTGTATGGTTGATAATTGATACAAAGTTGCCTGGACATGAGCAACCATGGGTTGAAACCACATCTGAATGATTGCCGAAATGATGAAAAGCGGCACGATTCCTTTTAAGGATGTAAACTTCAATTGTAAGGATAAAATGAGACACGCCAACATTGACAATGCCCCGTTTATCATTTTCAGCGCTTCAAAAAACGGAGCAATAAAGCTGTTTTCGCGATTGATGGGAAGAAACGAAACTGCAATCCCCAAAAGAACCGAAATAAAAATTGGAGAACTGAAATAGGATAACGAAAACGCCTTTTTGATATCGCCATTTTCCGGTTTTTCACCAAAATATATAGCGATAGCCGGACCCAGAATAAACAATGGCAAGCCAACCCCCAATTCGCTCAAAAGCACAGCATCAGCAATGGCTTCGGGGTTGTTTGGAAAGGAAAAGGCAATAAACGGATAGCCCAGCAGTGCCGAAGCGCCAAACGATGAAGTTAGCATGAGCGCGCCGGTTTTTGCTTTGGATAATTTAAGTGCACGCCCTGCAAGCCAGGCTGCAAGCATTGATAAAATTCCAGCCACAAAAATGGAAAGTACCAGCAAAAACTGCCCTGCTTTTATAGGAGTTGCCGATAATTGAAGGAAAATTACAGCCGGAAGCACTGCCTGCGTAAGCAATCTGGCAAAAACCTTCCCATCTTCTTCTTTGATAATTGAATATTTGCGAAGCAGCAAACAAAACATTACCACGATGGTAAAGGCGAAAACTGTTTC
>CAYOWJ010000038.1:9147-18539 GCA_964407625.1 uncultured Lentimicrobiaceae bacterium | reverse complement strand
AAAAGAATATGGAAGACTTGCAATCTGATGGTAAGTTTTGTTTTTGCCGGCAATTTCGAAATTATATTTTCCGTTTACAATAAAATCGCCCCTTTTTGCTACCTCAATCTTATGGTTGTAAGATAACTGGTTCACAAAGAAGGATTCGCGCAGGCTCCCTTTGTTGGCAATTTCATCATCGAAAACATAAAAATGATTCGGGTGATGCAAGTAGATCATTTCTGGTTTCGAAAGGCTTCTAATATCTTTCCCTTCAAAATAAATTATCCTGATGATTTCTGCCTCATCAAGATAATTGAGATAATGGATAACAGATTGCCATGAAACGCCAATTCCGGCAGCAAGATTTGAGACATTTGGTTTAAAAGGAATAGTGCTGCTTAACAAATTTAAAAACTTCTTAAGTTTTCCGACGTATTGAATATCAACATTCAACAGCATGGGCAGATCAGTTTCGATCATTAGACTAATCGTATTGGATAGCTTAAAAGTATAATTTTCGATACTTTCCAAATAATAAGGATAATAACCGTAACGGAGGTACTTGTCGAAATACTGAAAGGGTTTGACCTTTTGGTTAATCTCCTGGCTAAATTGCTCATGATTTTGCAGCAATTCGTCCAGGGTGTATTGTTGATATGGTTTTTCGGTTTCAATCTGCAAAAACTCTCTAAACGACAGACCCTGCATACGATAAACAACAGCCCTGCGACTCAAATCTGCTTTGCCTTTCAAAATATCCAGAATCGAGGAACCTGTGAATACCACCTGTAATTCAGGAAAACTATCGTAAATGTTTTTTAGCTCCTGCGACCAATTTGAATTCTTATGTATTTCATCCAAAAAGAGGTACTTCCCGCCTGTCTTTTCAAATTCTTCAGCTAATTGCACCAGGTTTTCATAAGGGAAGGAAATGTCATCCAGATTAACGTACAAACTGACACGATCCAAGCCAAAAACTTCTTTGATGTGTTGAAGAATTAGCGTGGTCTTTCCCACTCCTCTTGCTCCTTTAATTCCAACAAGACGTTCATTCCATTGGATTTTATCATGGAAATTACTCCGGAACCTTGTTTTAAGCCCGTTAATTGCTTTTATATGCTTTGTAAAAAGTTGATTTATCATCTGTTACATTTTTTATAATGCAAAGATAATAATTTTATCAATATTTTATAATGTTCAGTTAATAATTTTACGAAAATTGATAACCGGAAGTTTTCTTCCCAAAATCAAAAAATTTGAAATTTTGGTTATGATTGATAGAAACCAATTTTTGATAGACGCAATGATACCCACACTTATGATGGAAAAATAAGACGACACATGCTGTTAAAAACAACTTGTTGAATCATCCAAGCGCAAAATCCACCGCTGCCGTTGAATGAATAAAAGTGGTATCGAAAACCGGCACGGCAACATCTTCCTGTTTGATCAGGAGCGGGATTTCGGTGCAACCCAGAACAATTCCTTCGGCTCCGTTTAAAATCAAATCGTTGATAATTTCCAAAAACCTGGATTTGGTTTCGGGTTTCAGGATGTTTTTTAATAATTCGCCAAGAATGGTATTGTGAATAAATTCGCGGTCTTCATTTCCGGGAATCATCATTTCGATGGCTGATTCTGCAAGTTTCGACCGGTAAAAATCCTTCTCCATGGTGAATTTTGTTCCCAGAACGGCAACTTTACTTAATCCGCCTTTGTTGATTTCGCTGGCTGTAGCTTCCGCAATATGGATAAGCGGAATATTGATCTCCGTTCTCAACCTGTCGGCATACATGTGAAGCGTGTTTGCGCAAAGCAAAATGCAGTCAGCACCGCAACTTTCAAGCTTTTCAGCAGCATTTTTAACCATTTTATAAACACTTTCGAGGTCGTTTTTCTGATTTATCAGAACATCAATTTCACCATAATTAAACGACCACAAAATGCAACGTGCAGCCTGCTGTCCGCCAAGTCTCCGGTTGATTTCCCGGTTGATAAACTGGTAATACTCAATACTCGAGACCCATCCTGTACCGCCGATTAATCCAATTGTTTTCATGCTTCTATCAGGTTTACATCGTGAAATTTTAAATTCATAGAGGTGCCGAAATTACTAAATCCCAAAAATAATATCTGGTTTCTCCTGAAAAACTTTGACTCGTCCTTGTCACGCCTCACGCCTTATCCCTTACGCCTCACTACTTAGGCCTCATGCCTGACGCCTCATGCCTTATGCCTCATGCCTTATTCTTCTTCCAAAAAAGGATACCTGTAATCGGTTGGCGGAGCAAAGTTTTCTTTAATCGAACGGGTAGAAACCCACCTGAGCAGGTTAAGATAAGAACCCGATTTATCATTGGTTCCGGAGGCCCTGGCTCCGCCAAAAGGTTGCTGCCCGACTACTGCGCCTGTGGGTTTATCGTTTACATAAAAATTCCCGGCAGCATTTTCAAGCTTTCTGATGGCCACCTCAAGCGCGTATCGATCGTTTGCAAAAATTGCTCCTGTGAGTGCGTAAGGTGAGGTTTTATCGACCATTTCGAGGGTTTCCTCATATTTTTCGTCATCATAAACAAAAATGGTAAGTACTGGTCCAAAGATCTCTTCATGCATGGTGATATAGTTAGGATCGGTGGTGAAAAGCACGGTCGGCTCAATAAAATAACCAACTGATTTATCGAAATTTCCTCCGGCAACGATTTCAATACCATCGTTTTTCGCGTTAACGATGTATGAAGAAATTTTATCGAAGGCTGCTTCGTCGATCACAGCATTAATAAAATTCCTGAAATCCTCTACACCACCCATTTTAAACGATTTGAGATCGGCTACAAGGAAGTTTCTGACATCCGGCCACAAGCTTTTTGGGATGTAAGCCCGCGAAGCAGCCGAACATTTCTGTCCCTGGTATTCGAAGGCACCGCGTGAAAGTGCTGTTGCAACCTGTTTTGGGTTGGCAGTTTTATGAACCATCACAAAATCTTTACCACCGGTTTCGCCAACAATTTTGGGATAAGTATTGTGAATCATTACATTGTCGCCAATGGCTTTCCAGACCTTTTTAAATACTTCAGTTGATCCTGTAAAGTGAACGCCCACAAAATCGGGGTGCTCCGACATTACTTTTCCGCCAACCGGACCAGGAACCACGACCATATTAATTACACCGTTCGGCAAACCGGCTTCACGAAGGATTTCCATAATTACTGCTGCCGAGTAAACCTGGGTATTCGAAGGCTTCCAAACCACCACATTTCCCATCAAAGCAGGCGCTGTTGGCAGATTTCCGGCAATCGACGTAAAATTAAACGGTGTCATCGCATAAACAAATCCTTCGAGTGGCCGCTGCTCAACACGATTCCAGACTCCTTTTGATGAGATGGGCTGATCTTTATAAATCTGTGTCATAAAATGCACATTAAACCTGAAGAAATCAGCCATTTCGCAGGCTGCATCAATTTCGGCCTGGTAAACATTTTTCGACTGGCACAGCATAGTTGCAGCATTGATTTTTGCGCGATACGGTCCTGAAACCAGGTCGGCGGCTTTCAGAAAAATAGATGCACGATGATGCCAGGGCAATGCCTGCCATTTGCTGCGTGCTTCCAATGCCGCATCAATGGCCATCACCACATGACTTTTGTCGCCCATGTAATAATATCCGAGCAAATGCTTCAAATCGTGTGGCGGCCTGATTTCGAGACGCTGTTCGGTGCGGATTTCCTTACCTCCGATGATCATCGGGATATCTGAAACTTTTGACCTCAGCTCGCTGATCATTGCTTTGAGCGTGGCTTTTTCGGGACTTCCCGCCGAATATGATAAAATGGGTTCGTTGATGGGCTCAGGTACCTGAAATACTCCTTTCGACATAAGTTATTTTGATTTTGTGGTTAAACAATTTTATTTAAAACAGCGCTCTTTCCAGAAAAAACGGTTGATTTGTGCTGGCAAAAATAAACCATCAGGCTTACTGGAATTTATTGTAAATGGTTGTGAATTCATAAAGTAAGTTAAACGGTGACTGCTATTTTTATGATTACAAGTAGCAAAATTTGAAATCGGTTACCTTCAAACACCAAAATCAAGCATTAGTTTATTATTCCTTAAAAATTCCTGTTTTTCAAAAACGTTACTATGAAGAAACTTTTTAGATTTTCATAAATTTCTTGACAATCTGTACCAGGTATGAACTCTTTTTTATTCCTTTGTAAAGAAAGAAGAAAACGGTATTTATTATTTGAATTATGAAGAGATTTCTTTTGATTGTTGTGCTTTTAATTCCAATGCTTGCGTATTCAAAGGCAAAAATTGACAGTCTGCTTTTGGCGCTCACAACGGCGTCGAGTGATTCGGCGAGGGTTAATATTTATGCTCAGTTATCCCAGGAATATTCGGATCTCGAAAACTTTAAACTTGCAACCCGGCAGCTTCATCTTGGACTTAGCATGATGAAAAACCAGTCTGACACAAAGGAATACATCTGGCATCTGATCTCGCTGAGCAATGCTTATCTTTTACAGCAAAACTATGAGCCAGCCATGGAATATGCCAGGCAGGCGCTAGGAATGGCCCAAAATGCAGGCTTTGCTGATGCGGAAGCAAGGGCATATCTTAACATTGGCGCAGTGCTGATTGATTCAAAAAAATACCAGGAAGCCGAAGAAGCCATTTTGAACGCACTTACCTTGTCGGTTAAGAGTAATGATAGTTTGTTCATTTCGTACGCTTACAACAACCTGGGTATGGTTTACAAACATCAGCAGAAGTACGATGAAGCCCTTAAATATCTTTACAAAGCCCTGGAAATTAAGCAAAAAATCGGCGCCCCGGGTGGAACCATCTCAACCATTGGTAACATTGCACGTGTTTTCAGAGACGAGAAAATCTACGATTCCGCTTTAAAACATTTCCAGTCGGCACTTGATATTTCGGTAAAACTGGGTAACGATTTTTATAAGGCACATTCCTACAGAAATATTGGCTGCCTTTATTCCCAGCTTGGACTGTACCAAAAGGCATTTGATGCATCCGACAGCGCTCTCCGGCTTTCGGTAAAAAACGGGTTTTCGATTATTCAGCGTGATTCGTATGAAAATCTCGCCAGAATAATGACCCTACAAAATGACTACAAAGCTGCCTGGGATTATAATCTCAGGTTTATGGCTTTAAAGGATAGTCTGAACGAATTAAAAAACCAGAGCAGGATTGCTGAAATGGAGATGTTGTACAACAAGGAGAAAGAAGTACGACAAATCGAAACATTAAACCTCGAAAATGAGCGCCTGCTGAGATATTTCCTGTTTACAACCACCATTTTTCTGATCATCATTATCATCATTATTCATCTAAGAAATGTAAAAATCAGAAAAACGAAAAAAGCGCTGCTTGAGAGTGAAAAGAAATTTGAGCAACTTTTTAATGAAATCCCTGATGCTGTATTTATAACCAGGTACGGAGGTTCAGATTCGGGAAAAATCATCAATGCAAATCCTGCCGCTGAGCAACAAACAGGATATTCGAAAAAAGAACTTCTCGGCTTGAACATTGTAAAAGACATTTCAATCGAAAAACAACCTGAACCCGTCCGGCTCGATCGTGAAAACCTTTTGATGAAAGACAACAAAATCGAATTCGTCGAACGCAAGCAACGAAAGGATGGCTCCATCCTCTGGACGGAGGTAGGAATTCAGAAAATCAGATTAAATGATGAAGATTTGGCACTCTCGGTAAGCCGTGATATCACTGACCGGAAAAAAGCTGAAGAAAACCTCATGCTTTCGGAAGCAAAAAACCGCTCGCTCATTAACGCAATTCCTGATATTATTTTTGTGATCAACCGGGAGGGTTATTTTGTCGATTATCACTCGCATTCGGTTGATGTTTTCCTGGTTCCCCCTGCTGATTTTATGCATAAAAAGGTGACCGAAATTTTGCCGGCCGATATTGCTCAGACAACATTACAAAATATCACATTTGTACTTACGACAGGAGAAATAAAGGTTTACGACTATAAGTTATTTATTAATGGCTCAAATTTATATTTCGATGCACGAATGGCCAAAAGCAGTGCTGATGAGGTTTTGGTGATTGTCAGAAATATTACCGAGCGTCGAAACGCAGAAATTGAAATACGCCAGCGCGAAGAAAAATACCGGTCGATTTTCACAAACTCACCGGTAGGAATTTTTACCTTCAACCAGACCTCCGAAATTATCGATTGTAACGAAAACTTCGTCGAAATCATCGGCTCATCAAGGGAAGTGCTGATCGGCTTAAATATGATCAGGACTCTCAAAGACAAAAAATTAGTAAATTGCATACAGGAAGCCCTCCTGAAAGGCTATTCTTTTTATGAAGATAATTACCATTCGGTAACTGCCAATAAAGTAACTCCGGTCAAAATTTTTCTTAAAATCATCAAGGATAGCGAAGACAATTTTATCGAAGGCGTGGGCATTTGCGAGGATATCACCGACCAGAAAATTTACGAAAAGGAAATTATCAATGCGATGGAAAAAGCAGAGCAGAGCGACCGGATGAAATCGGCTTTTATGGCCACCATGTCGCACGAACTCCGAACGCCGCTCAACGCTGTAATTGGGTTTTCGGAGATGATAGAGCCTTCGATGCCTCCCGATCAGATCGATGAATTCGCTCAAATCATTGCTAAAAGCGGAAAGCATCTGCTTACCATCATCGAGGATATTTTTGATATTGCCTCAATCGAGAGTGGCGATGTTAAACCGTTTATCGAAAAACTTCCGCTTATCGGTATTATGAACGACATTGAACGATTAAGTCAGGAGGAAAAGAAAAAGGTTGGTAAAGAGAATCTTGAGATCATCGTCAATATCCCTGAAAACCTAAAACATGTTTTAATTTCGACGGATGTAGCCAAATTGCACAAGTTGCTGTTGCATCTGCTGAATAACGCTTTAAAATTCACCAAAAGAGGCACCATCGAATTTGGGTTAAGCACTGAAACTGCTTCAAAAAATCCAAGGAATTTACTGTTTTATGTAAAAGATACCGGGATCGGGATTCCAGAGGAGAAACAACAGCTTGTTTTTGAGATTTTCAGGCAAGCCGATGAAACCTCAACCCGCGAGTTTGAAGGGACCGGCCTGGGTTTGTCGATCTCCAAAAAACTCATCGAACTTCTCGGCGGCAACATCTGGCTTGAATCATCACCTGGAAAAGGCAGTTGTTTTTATTTTGAGTTGCCTTGTCTCGATACTGCTTTTAATATTATGGATTTGATAAAAATGCAAAATCAGCCCAAAGAAAAGTTGTTTGATAATTCACTTGCACTCGTTGCCGAAGATGATGAAACGAATTTCCAGCTTTTCGATCTGCTGCTTCGCCGGAAAAAAATTAAAGTTTTACGGGCCAGAAATGGAGAAGAAGCTGTAGAACTCTTCAAACAAAACCCTGATATTAACATCGTTCTGATGGACATCAACATGCCGCTGATGAATGGCTATGAAGCTACGCGCCACCTGAAGAAAATCCGCAACGAAATTCCGGTTATTGCAGTCACGGCTTATGCCCTTAACGGCGATGATGCCAAAGCTGCCGAAGCCGGTTGCGATGATTATTTATCGAAACCCATCAACAACAGACTTTTTTACGATACCATCTTCAAATACCTTTAAATACAAGCCTTTTAAATTGGTTTAATGCGACGCCGGCTGGTGCTGACAACTTTACATACCGGAAATTATTTTTTCGCTGATGCCGCTTCGAATATTTGGTCTTTACAATATTCTGCCCGAAAAAACGTATTTTGAGAGGTAAAATTAAAATGTAATCCGACGCTTAAAAATATACTTTTTCATGCTATCCAGAATCCTGAATTCCTCCCTGTTTCTTATCGTTGCCGTTATCCTGTCAGTCACCTCATGCACAAAAGATGATACTTTCGACACCAGCCCATCCACCAAACTTTCGTTTTCATCGGATACACTCATTTTTGACACGGTTTTTTCGACCATCGGTTCAATCACCGGCCAATTGCATGTTTACAACAAAAGCAGCGAAAAAATACGTATTTCGAGCATCAAATTAGCCGGTGGAACAGGTTCAAGATATTCGATAAATGTTGATGGCCTTCCCGGAAATGAATTTAATGATGTTGAAATCGCTGCAAAAGATTCGATTTTTATTTTTGTGAGGATCACTGTAAATCCTCAGGAAACGAACCTCCCGTTTATTGTAACCGATTCGATTGTATTCGAAACCAACGGGAACCAGCAGGATATTGATCTGGTGGCCTGGGGACAAAATGCACGTTTTATCCGTTGGAACGTTGACAGGCCAAACCTTCCAAAATACCGCCTTGTGGCTGGTGAAGGAGTCGATACAACCTGGACCAGCGATCTGCCCATCGTGGTTTATGGGTACGCCGTGGTTGATTCGACCGGCAACCTCACCATCAATGCAGGAACAAAAATTTATTTTCATAATGCTTCCGGATTGTGGATTTATAAAGGTGGTTCACTAAAAGTGCTCGGGACCATGGAAGAACCTGTTTATTTTCAGGGCGACCGGCTGGATGAATATTACCGCGACCTGCCCGGACAATGGGATCGGATCTGGCTCAACGAAGGCAGCATCGATAACGAAATTAATTACGCAGTCATCCGAAATGGTTTTATTGGCATTCAGGCCGAAACTTTGCAGGAATTCATGGGAAACCAATTGACCATCAGCAATACCATCATCGAAAATATGTCGGGTGCCGGCATTTTAACCCGTTATTATCTGATTGCTGGATCGAACTGTGTTATTGCAAACTGCGGCCAATACGCGCTGGCGCTTACCCTTGGCGGGAGTTATGATTTCCGGCAGACAACCATTGCCAACTACTGGAATTTTGGATACAGGCAAACCCAATCGGTTATTTTAAACAATTACATCAAGAATGCCGACGGGCAGGTTTTTGCTTACCCGCTGTCAGCAAATTTTGCCAATTGTATCATTTACGGAAACCGGGATGAGGAAATATTATTCGACCAAAACGAAACTGAACAGTTTGTTTACAAATTCGATCACTGCCTCATAAAAACTTTACAGGATATGACCGATCAGGAAAAATACCTCAACTGCCTCAAAAATCAGGATCCCTTATTTGTAGATTACGAACTGAACAATTTTGAGCTGGATAGCTTGTCGCCAGCAAAAAATATTGGCAATATCGAAATAGCCAACACGGTTCCACTCGATTTAAAAGGCATCAACCGCACCGAAAGCCCCGATCTGGGAGCTTATGAATGGATTCCTGTTATTGGTAAAAGGTAAATTTATCTTCTTTACCCAGCCCTGAAGGGCTGGGCTATGGAAAAAAAATCAAACAAACCTTTTTACATACATCGCTTTGCCATCGCCGATTTCGTAAAAATCGACAA
>CAYOWJ010000038.1:7610-9047 GCA_964407625.1 uncultured Lentimicrobiaceae bacterium | reverse complement strand
ACAAACCTTTTTACATACATCGCTTTGCCATCGCCGATTTCGTAAAAATCGACAATGGTAGCCTCCAGAAGAAAATCGTTGTTTTCGTAGAATTTTCGTGTAGGAATATACTGATCTTTTGTGGAGGTTTCAGCGATCAACATCCTTCCATTAAGTTTTTTTACTTCCTGAATGGTTTCGAGGAGCAATTTTTTTCCAATACCTTTTGCCCGCCAATCCTGGTGAGTAACAATCCAGTAAAGATCGTAACTTCCGTTGGTGCAGGCTATCGGACCATAACACGAGTAAGCTACAACTTTTCCATCAACCATGGCAAACACAAAATAATATCCGCTTTCTATGCCTTTGGCAAGCCGTTCTTCGGCAAGTTCGCGGGCTACCGGAATTTCATAGTCATAAAAATACCCGGTCGAACGCACAATTTCTTCGACAGTTGCGGGGTCTGATCCTTCGATATCGGATCTGAAACTCAGGTTAAGATTTTCGTTTTTCATAGTTTTAATGCATCATTTATAATTCGTTCAACGGCTTGTTCAAAAGATATTCCTGCAAATTCGCAGGCGGCAAAAAAGCCGCTTCCCGGCGAAATACAAGGATTGGAATTTACTTCCAGTATCATGGGGTTTCCGGCTTTGTCCATCCTGAAATCGACACGGCCATAACCCCGCAAACCCAGCGCTTTCCAGCATTTCAGCGAAAGATCTGCCAGTTGCTCCCGGATATGATTTCCATTTTCACCCAAATCGTAGGTTCTGATGGTGTGTGTGTATTCAAAACTCTCCTCATTCCACTTTGCTCTAAATCCAAGGATTTGTGGCTTGCCTTCAGGAAAATCCTCAAACAAAATTTCGGCAACAGCCAAGACCTGCGTACCATCATCGGCGGCAAGCATCGAAACATTAAATTCTCTTCCTTCGATAAATGGCTCGATGAAATATTTACCTTCCGGAAAGCTGATAAATCGGTCAACATCAGAACCCGGAACATCAAAAACGGATTCTTCATCCAAACCAAGTGAGCCTTCCTCCCATTTTGGTTTAATGATATATTTTCCCGGTTGTAAAGATTTTGCTTCAGCGGGTAAAAAAGTCCCGGGCACCGGAATCCCTTTTTGTTCGAGGATTTGTTTGGTGAGATGTTTCCCGGCACTGATAAACATCGGCTCGGTGGGTGTGCCGGTGTATGGAATCCCGATTACATCGAGCAAAGCCGGAACCAGATAAACCAGTGCCCCGTGATTTTCGATCGATTCGGCAAGATTAAAAATCAAATCAGGTTTTTCTGATTTGAGTGTATTAAAAGCTGCTGATAAATCCAAAGTCACCGGCAAACGAAACGAATCATGCCCCAAAGTTTTAAGGCATTTCTCGATTAATTCGACCTCATCCAGAATATCCAATTCATCGGGACCGGCATCAACTCCCGGTTTATTAAACA
>CAYOWJ010000038.1:0-7510 GCA_964407625.1 uncultured Lentimicrobiaceae bacterium | reverse complement strand
CCTTTTTACGGCTGAATTCAAAATTTCAGCAATCAGTTCGGTGTAAGTTTTTCGTTGTAAATACATGATTATCGGCAAATCGGAATGCAGGTAATTCAATCCTGCCAAAGGATTTACCTCGATAAAACAAGGCACACCTTGTTCGTCCATTTTCAGGTCGATGCGCCCGGCATCACGGCAGCCAAGCACATTCCAGGCATCAAGGGCAACTTTTGCACAGGCTTCATAATCCGGTCCACTCAAAAGCTGATATTCAACACGGCCCTCATAGTTTTCCTTTATAAATCTAGAGTAGGCCGTTTCTTCGGCGTCAGCATGTATCAAAACTTCCATAATACCGGCAATTCTGGCATCGCTCCCACTGCCGGTAATTCCGGCCGTAAACTCGCGGCCAGGAAGGTAACTCTCGGCCAGCACAGGCTGATTGTAGGTTTGCAGCAAATGAATACATTCATTTTTGAAGGTTTCAAAATCATTGGTAAGCGAATTTTTACCAATTCCTTTTCCTGAACCTTCAGCCACAGGTTTAATAAATACCGGAAAACTCAGGTGGCATTTTGATATCTCCGTTTCATCGTTAATAATAAAAAAATCGGCAGTTGGAATTTTGGCATCACGGATAACCCTTTTTGTTAACCCTTTGTGAAGCGTCAGCGCCAAAACCAGGGGATCGGAAAAAGTGTAAGGAATATTCCATGCATCAAGCACTGCAGGCACCTGCGCTTCCCTGCCCAGACCGTACATTCCTTCACAAATATTAAAAACGAGATCCCACTTTTCACCCGAATCAAGCAGCTTCACCAGGTTTCGGAGATGACCGATGCGTATGGTTTGATGGCCAAGTTCCTGCAAAGCCTTTTCGATGCCTGAAATGGTTTCCTCGCTGTCGAACTCAGCAACTTCATCTGCTGTAAAGCCTTGGGAAAGGTATTCAGCTTTAAGATCATAAGTAAGGCCTATCAGCATGTTCTAAAATTTATAATTTGCATGATGAGATTTAGTTTTAAAAATAAAATATTCTTAACCGGTTTTCGGATGACAATGTATAAAAAGCCACGGGAATGTCAATTTTTGTCGGACTTGTTTATTGAAGATCACCAATAACGTCGGGGTATTTGTAAGTTTTCCCTTCAAAATTTTCGAGCAAAAGGTCATTTCCTTCTTTGCCTTTTAAATATTCAGGCAACAAAGGAATCTTGCCTCCGCCACCGGGTGCGTCGATCACGTATTGAGGAACAGCGTAACCAGTGGTAAATCCACGAAGTGAGCGAATTATCTCAATGCCTTTAGAAACAGGAGTTCTGAAGTGCGCTGAACCTGGAATTGGGTCACACTGATACAGATAATAGGGCCGCACCCTGGTTTTCAATAATCCCTGCATCAAGGTTTTCATGGCCTCAGGTGTGTCGTTAACGCCGGCTAATAAAACCGTCTGGCTTCCCAACGGAATACCTGCATTAGCAAGTCTCTCACAAGCTTGCGTTGTTTCCATGGTTAATTCGGAAGCATGGGTAAAATGGATGCTGATATACAACGGGTGAAATTTCCGTAATATCGAAACCAGTTGCGGGGTAATCCGCATGGGCAAAACTACAGGTACCTTGGTCCCGATTCTGATGATTTCGACGTGCGGAATTTCCCGCAATCGGGTCAGCAAATATTCGATCTGTGCATCAGGCAGAGTTAATGGATCACCACCCGACACCAACACATCACGCACTTCGGGATGAGCAGCAATATATTTAAATGCCTCTTCCCAGGCTTTAACTCCTGTGTGGCATTTATCTTTTTGAGAAACCATGTGGGTGCGCGTGCAATACCGGCAATAGGTCGAGCAGAAGCCGGTAGCAAGGAACAAAACCCTGTCGGGATAGCGGTGAACCAGGTTAGGGATCGGGCTGTCATCTTCTTCGTGAAGCGGATCGGTGAATTCGCCTGGCCCGGTTATCATTTCGGCAAGCGATGGAACCACAGTCTTCCGGAGGGGATGATCCTGTGGTGTTTCCCAAATCAGGCTGGCGTAATACGGAGTAATCCTGAGCGGCAAAACGTCGTTGTGTTCATTGGTAAAATCGGAATGGCTTTTCCGGCCGATCAGTCTCGATAATTCTTTTGAATTGGTAATACTGTTCCGGACCTGCCATTGCCATTTGTTCCATTCCTTGATTGAAGTTCCCGGAAACCAGGTTTCGAGGAATTTTAAGGAGGTTGCAGCGATACTTTCGATGGTGTGCTTTGAATTTATCAAAGCAACCGAAGACTCTGTTTCATCTGAAACTTCGTCTGTTGCAAAACCCGGAGGTTCATCTTCTTCTTGTATATCGCCGCGTATTGAATCCAGCGAATCTTCTTCAAAGTAATTTTTCATGGTTTTATAGTTATTAAATTGATTATCAATACTTTAATTGCTTTTCTCTGTTTTTTGAAAAAGCATGCAATATTAGATTAAAATAAAAGACATAATGCAATTTTTTTTTCAAAAAATAATCCCTCTTAAAATGCTGTATTTCAGTATTTTTGAAGGATTGTTAAAAAATATATTTCGCGATTTTTCGAATCAGCGGTTATAAAAAAGTCATATTGGTTTTTTGTTTCCTCAGGAATTGTCAAAAAGCAGAAGATTATCTAAAGTTTCAACATTTAATCAGGCGAAAAAAGGATCAGGAAGAGGAGTTGGCTCATTTCAGTAAATTCTTACAATCCTTAATTTTTCCAGCCGAAATCATCAGATTAAGCTCAGCTACAATTTCGTCATAATTTCCCCGGTTGCCACATTGATACATTTCGGTAAAAGGCTGCTTATCGATGATATTGTCGAAAAGCCTTTCGGCAGTCGGAATATTATCCATGGTGCAATATTCTTCATAACTAAATCTTAAAAAGGCTGCATTTGGCCCAATTCCCCGGTTGTCGAGAAGGTAACCATCCATAAGCTTCGAGGGATAGGCATATTCGCCATTAATTCTCAAATCACGCGGATCGGGGAATGAAACTATCCGGGTTTTGTCGTCAGAAAGGATTACCGGAACCTTGTCGAAATAGTCAGTTTTTGTTTTGTAAATAATTGCGGGAGGTGAGGCCATCCCAACAGCAGGGTTATCCGTTCCCTTAGCCGGAGATTTTTTAGTGCCGGTTTCCAATGCAGAACAACCAAAAGAAAGCACCAAACTTATCATGGTGCAAAATTTGAAGATTACATCAGGTTTCATCGAAATTTCAATTTAGGTTATTGCGTGAACAAACGATAATTATGTGTAAAAATTGAATTTTCAGTTGAATCGCAACGAATTGACTGATTGATAATAAGCAGATTTTTAACAAAATTAATGATTAATAATATGATCCGGATTGATTTATTCGATTATAAATCTATAATTTTGTCATGCTTAAATGCAAATTCACTAAAGTTTAATATAAAATTACAATTCAAAATGAAAAAAGTTGTTCTGATTTTCGCAATGATGGTTTTTGCTGCTTTTGCAGTAAATGCACAAACCGAGCAGCAACAAGCACCTCCTCCTCCTCCTCCGGAAAATCCAAATGCTCCGGTGATTACCTTTGAGAAAATTGTTCACGATTATGGAACAGTGAAATTTGAAGGTGATGGAAAATGTGAGTTCAAATTTACCAACACCGGAAAAGAACCTTTGATTCTTACCAATGTCAGGTCTTCATGTGGCTGCACAGTTCCTTCATGGCCACGCGAACCCATACTACCGGGTCAAAGCGACGTAATAAAAGTTGAATACAAAACCAACCGGGTCGGTACCATTAACAAAACCATTACCGTGCAATCGAATGCTAAAAACAATACCGAAGTTTTGAGAATTTCCGGACAAGTGGTAAAAGATGCAGAATCGGTTACACCTGAAAAACCTAAGGCTCTGGGAGAAAAATAGTTGTTTGAACTCATATTAAATTAGGTTTCATATTTTTTTGAAAACAAAAAAAACTGAACTTTGTCCCGGCCAAAAAATGGCCGGGATTTTTTATTTACAAAACACTATTTAACATGCCAAAAATTTCGTTAAAAGGCCAGATGATGCCTGCTTCGCCCATCCGAAAACTCGTTCCTTATGCCGAAGCAGCAAAGAAAAGAGGTGTAAAGGTTTACCACCTCAACATTGGACAACCTGACATCAAAACTCCGGAAATTGCATTGGAAGCAGTTCATAATTTTAAGGAAAAACTGGTTGCATACAGTCACTCTGCCGGGATTACAACGTATCGTGAAAAACTTGCTCAGTATTACCATAAAAACAACATCAATATTTCAGCCGACGAAATCATAGTTGGTGCAGGAGCTTCTGAAGCCCTGCTTTTCACCATGCAATCTATCATGGATCCGGGTGATGAGATCATCATTCCCGAACCATTTTATGCCAACTACAACGGTTTTGCCATCAATTCGGGCATCATTGTGGTGCCCATCAATTCGACCATCGAAACGGGTTTTGCCTTACCTCCTATTTCAGAATTCGAAAAAGCAATCACCCCAAAAACACGGGCCATTTTGGTTTGCAATCCAAACAACCCGACAGGTTATCTTTATAATGAAGAAGAGCTTTTGATTTTAAAAGAAATCACCCTAAAATATGATTTATTCCTCATCGCGGATGAAGTTTATCGTGAATTTTGTTACGATGGCCTGAAACACCACTCGGTGATGCACATGACCGGCCTCGACCAGCATGTAATTCTTATCGATTCGGTGTCGAAACGATACAGCATGTGTGGGGTGAGGGTTGGTTTGATGATTTCAAAAAATAAAGAATTGATGGCTGCAGCAATGAAATTTGCTCAGGCAAGGCTTAGTCCGCCAACTTTTGGACAGGTTGCTGCCGAGGCTGCCCTTAATACACCCGATGAATATTTTGTGGAAGTGGTTGCCGAATATGTAAAACGCCGTGATACCGTTTACCAGGCGATTAATAAAATGAAAGGCGCTTTTTGTCCAAATCCAATGGGGGCATTTTATGTAGTTGCCCGACTGCCTATCGACGATTCAGACAAATTCTGCCAGTGGTTACTCGAAGACTTTAACTACAACGGTGAAACCGTGATGTTAGCTCCTGCCACAGGTTTTTATTCGACCAAAGGCCGCGGCCTCGACGAAGTAAGGATTAGTTATGTTTTAAATGTTGATGATCTGAAAAGTTCGATGATCGCACTTGAGGAAGCATTAAAAGTTTATCCAGGCAGGACTATCTAAAAAACAAAATTCAAAATTCAAATCTCATTATTGGCAAATTGGCTGATGCTTTGTTTTTCTGTATCTTAGCTAAGAAAAATCAATTAAACCAGAGAAATTGAAATTATTTTTTTGAATAATGGGGTTATCGAAAAAGTAAATACTATTTTTGCAGCCCATAATTGCCCAGGTGGCGGAATTGGTAGACGCGCTAGTTTCAGGGACTAGTTTTCGTAAGGGAGTGCAGGTTCGATTCCTGTTCTGGGCACCAGTAAATCATAAAGCCTTTGTTATCGAATACTTAACAAAGGCTTATTTTTTTGCGTTTTCGGTAAAAATATCTTCAGATAAAACCAGCTCCAATCTCACAAACCCTGGATTCAAATCAAATTATTTCAAACTTTTAACCATGCTGCGCTACCAAATTCATCGCTGAAGCTCATGCTTGAAATGTTCTGTCCTCCAAAACAACATTATTAATCATCTTTTTTTTATCGATACTCAACGACTGTTAAAAAAAAGCTATTTTTGTTCATGCTGATTTTGCAGGGTTTTATGCGAAACCAATTGAGTTTGATAATTATGGAAGATAAATATTAACTAAATCTACTATTTATGAAAACAACTGTACATTTTGTTCTGGGACTTGTTTTTCTGTTTGTTGCCTCGGGAATATCATCAAATTCCGCGTATGGCCAGGATAACACGCAAAAAGTTGAAGGTGAGTATTCCCGTCCTTCGGTAACCTTTTTTATGGCTACTTTTCCGGGTGACAACAACAGTCAGCAAGCCGCCGAAGCGGCTAAAAAAATTGCATTTACCGACAAGTATTTTAACCACAATCTCAGCAAAATTGACTTTGAAGTTGGTCAGAATTTTAAAGGATTGGGTTACGAAGCAAAGAAAACTGAGTTAAAAAATGCACTCGAAAGAGACGGAACCGGAAAGAAAATGGTTGCAAAATGGTTCAGCAGGCAGGCCGACGGGATGTTTAATCTCGATTACATTCACCAATGCGGGCTTTACAACGCCTCCGACCAGGATGTTTTAATGTCGGGAGCAGCAAAACGTGGCGAAGCAGTTTTATTTGATGCCGGCGAAAAACTGGTGAATAAAACCTACGTTCTCGTGCTTTCGCCTTACGACCTTAAATACTCCGACAACGAAACCTCACATGGCTGGAGCGGTTCTTATGATGTCTTCCTCTATAAACTAAATTTTGATAGTGAGGTGGTTAGCCGTTTTTATGAACAATGGCCTTTTGACGACGACCCGGAAGCAGTGAAAAACGCAAAAATAGCAGCCTTCGACACACTGTCATTTACCTTATCACCATTCTACGGAAAACCGGGCCAGTATTCAAGTTCGACTGAATATTACATTAAAGATAAAAAGCCAAAAACTTCCGAACAATTGCTCAACGAAGTAGTTGCAAGCATGTACAACGATGCTTTGTTCAACATTGATAAAGATCTGGAGCCTTTCAGGGTTAAGATGAATGTGTCGGGAACGCATCCCATCCGATCGAAAATTGGCAAAAAAGAAGGTTTGAAATGCGACCAGCGGTACTTTGTTTACGAGTATGTGTGGAACGACAAAACCGGAACAGCCGATCAGGACCGTAAAGCCGTTGTTCGGGCAACCGGAAAAATTACCGATAACAGAGGAATTGCAACCGGCACCAGTGGCGAAAGCAAATTTTACCAGGTTTATGGCGGCACTGTTCGACAGGGTATGGTGATGCAGCAACGTAACGATTTCGGTATTTCGTTACTTGCAGGCTATGAAGCTGGTGGCATTGGCGGCTTTGATGCCGGACTTTGGATCCGCACCGGTTTTGCTACAAACGTTCCTTCCCTGTATCTTATGGCAGATGTGGGTTTTGACGCAGGCACCTATGTTTATGATATCGAGGAAGATTTTTCTTTTTTCCGTTATTCGGTGGGCATTGGAAAAGGAATACGCCTGGCAAGGATTGTCGAATTAACGCCTTACGCCGGCTGGGGACAGGAATCAACAAGCAACGACGATTACGAAAGCATCAAAACAAGTTATATTAAAGGTGGTGGTGTACTTGGAATAAATATTTCACCAGGCATTTCGCTGATGGGGCAACTTAATTTTTATGCCCCTTATGGCAACGTCGAAACCAAAGTTAAAAAAGATGATGAAGGTTTTACCGAAGATTTTGTCTGGACAGATAAATTTACCGATCGGTCGGGCATGAGTATGTTGTTTGGTTTACGATTTGAATTCTAAAATCTTTAAATTTAATGGTATGAAAAGGACTTTTTTTGTTTTAGTTATTGCATTTGTAGC
>CAYOWJ010000037.1:0-18725 GCA_964407625.1 uncultured Lentimicrobiaceae bacterium | reverse complement strand
TGTGCGTGGACGTAAATCAGGGTTGGACCGACCGTGTAAAAGCACTCGAAACCATCCACTGGCTCAAAGAAAACGGGGTTATTTTGGTTGAGCAGCCAATGCCAAAAACAGCCATCGACGATATGGCCTGGCTAACGCAAAACAGCCCACTGCCCACCATTGCCGACGAATCGTTGCAACGCCTGCCCGACGTGATTAAGGCGCACGGCGTTTACAGCGGCATCAATATCAAGCTGATGAAATGCACAGGTATGCGCGAAGCTCATCAAATGCTGACTTTGGCCCGTTCGCTGGATATGAAAGTGATGATTGGCTGCATGACCGAAACCTCCTGTGGTGTATCGGCGGCGGCACAACTTGCCCCAAAAGCCGACTGGGCCGACCTTGACGGCAACGTGCTTATCACAAATGATCCCTTTGCAGGGATGCAAATAATTGATGGAAAAGTTACCCTGACAGATAAGCCGGGAATCGGGCTAAAGGTTTTGAAGAAGTTATTTTAAATCGAAAAATGAAACCATTTTAACCATGGCCAAAATTAATTTTCGTGTGTTTTGTTTGGGGTTGATTGCTCCCTTGCTTTTGATTCTACTCGAATCGTGTGGAGGAAATCAAACCGGAGAAGAAGGTTCGACATTTCTCCAAAAAATCGAATCAGCCATCGAAGGTGAAAAGCCGGATGAGTATATTCCGTTGAATGCCATGTTGGTTTTACCCGGAAACCCTGCGCCAGGCGAAAGCTTTCGCATCCTGGCAACCGGTGGACGGAATATCCGGAAAGCAAAAATCATTGTCAGCGGACCATCGGGCGATCTAGGATCTCTGAATAATAAAACCGGGGATGAACTGCCTTGCTGGCGAATTGATGATTTTGCCGGAAGTCCGGCAGGCGACTATAAAGCTACTTTAATATTAGATAAAAAGGAAATCAGTAAACTAGAGTTTAAAATTTCTCCGCCTGCAACAATTTCCCCGAAGGGTGTAATCTGGAAAACAACCCGTGGCTGGGACAGCAGCATGGAGACAATTTATTCTGCCTGGATTAATGCGCTGTTTCAAGGTGCCGACGAACAAACTTCATGGTCGGCCCTCCATGAGGTAACCCAGAATCGGGAGCAAAATTTTCTTCACAACTTCCTTTCATTAGGTGAAGATGATCCCGAAAGTAAAATCAAAGTAATCATGATTCCCGACTGTGCCGACAATCCTTTCTTTCTGAGAGCCTATTTTGCCTGGAAACTTGGACTTCCCTTTGGCTATCATGTATGCGACAGAGGATACCTTGGGAAAAGCCCGGGGACAGGTCAATGGATCACCAATGAATCTTCCACTTCGAAAGCCAGTCCGGTACTGGCTTTTAATTCCTTTGTCAGGAGAATCATGGATGGCGTCCATTCAGGCACAGCAAGGACTTCGCTCGATAACGAAAACTCCGATTATTATCCGGTTTCGCTCGACCGTGAATCCCTGCGTCCTGGTGCCGTTTATGCCGATCCTTACGGACACACCTTGGTAATCGTAGGCTGGGTGCCACAAACCAAAGACCATCCGGGGCTGCTCCTTGCTACGGATGCACAGCCTGATGGAACAGTGGCCATCAAACGATTCTGGAAAGGAAATTTTCTTTTTAACACCTCCGAAGTTGTCGGAGAACCTGGATTTAAAGCTTTTCGTCCGATTACTTTTGAGAATAATAAGTTAAGCCTGATGTCAAACGAAACACTGAACGCAACAGCAGGTTTTACCCCCTTTTCGTTACAGCAGCGAAAAATGGAAAGTGCTGTTTTCTATTTGACTTTGGAACGTTTAATCAATCCGAAACCCCTTGATCCCGAAGATGCCATGATGGATCTGATCCAGGCACTTCATGAACAGCTCCTGGTTCGTGTAAAATCGGTGGCTAATGGCGAGGAGTACCTGCAAGCTCATCCTGGATCGGTAATTCCGATGCCTTCAAATGCCAATGGTATTTTTCAGGCCGGTGGTCAATGGGAAAATTTTTCAACACCCAACCGCGATTTACGGCTACTGATTGCCATGGATGCAGTGCTTGGTTTCCCCGATCGGGTGGCTGATTCGCCCGATGATTTTAAGCTATCAAAATTAAGTTCGCCGGACGACATTAAAGGTAAACTTCAGTCACTTCTCGATAAGAAAGTTACGGAACTTACCATTGGCTACACCCGTTCCGATGGTTCGTCACAGGAACTGACTTTGGCAGAAATTCTTAAGCGAAAAGAAGCTTTTGAGATGGCTTATAATCCAAATGATGGGATCGAAATACGCTGGGGCGCACCAGAAAACAGTAACGAAAGATTAACCTGCAAACGTCAGGCCCCGGCAAATCAGCAAAAGACCATGCAATCGGTAAGGAAATGGTTCAGCGAGCGGCTGCATCCACCAACATAAAAAAGAAGGATCAATTCACTTCATGCGTTCCGTCGGGAAGGAACTTAACAATTGGTGGCACTTTGGATTTATCAAACAGATCGTAACTCTTTTTGAGGTCAGCCCACAAGCTTACATCATCCTTGTACTTACTGTATCTGGTGATCAGGCTGGAATAGGTTTTATCGTCCAGATGCGCCGGGAATATCGTCAGGCCGATTTCCTCCTGACCGCTGTTGTAGGCTTCAATACACCAGACAAATAATTCCTTGATCTTATCATTTGTAATGGCTATACATCCCGACGACACACATTCACCGTGAATAAATATCCAGTTTCCCAAATGACCTTTAACACCCCTGATGCTGTCGGAGGCATTGGGGTAGTTAATCTGCATCGACAAATAATACTTGCTGTATGGATTAAGATCGGAAATATGGTAGAACCCTTCAGGTACCTGCAAATCGCGATAACGCCTTTTAGGCCCTACAAAGCCCGAGATTTCACAGATGGGAAATTCTTTGATCATCAAAAAAACAGAGTCGGAACTGTTTTTTGCCCACAACTCAATTTTTTTTTCGGTTTTAAAAGCACGCAGGTAAATCCTCAGGCTATCGCGCGAAATGGAATGCCCTGCAAGTGCTGTAATAATGGATTTCTCTTTGTCAGCATAGGCTTCCCGTACTCTGGTAAACGCCATTTGTTCTTCTCTGAATGAGTTAGGATTACTTCCCGGATTCAGGAATAATAATGGTAAAAGGATTAACAAAAGTCTCATGAATAGATCTAAAATTAGTGGACAAAAATAGTCTAAAATCGCTTAAAAAATCAGATCACGGATCATGACGAATTCCCTGGGAAAAGTTGGAAAGGATTTTTATTGTTTAGCGAAATCGTTAAAAGGAAAATTATCAACAAACAAATCATTCAATGCCAAAAGATTAGTGTTTTTTCGTAATTCGGATGGGCCAAAGTTGTGCCAATTTTATTTTTCTGTTTTCAAATATCTTTGACTGATTTTCATTCCTGCTCATTTTTTCTATTTGATCAGTAAATTCTTTAGCAAAAAAAAAGGACCCCATTTGGTGCCCACTCTTTCCCCTATTATTTATTTTTCACTTCTGCATTATGGCGGATTAAAAACAAGGTTCCTTATCCCTGGACCTAAGCTCTGCGTTTAAAAAAGAACTTTTTAATGAGAGCCACAAGAAATGTTGAACAAGGATAAGGAACGCTAGTGCAATCAATTAATCCCTAAAAATCTGTTTGCCATTTCGAAATTAAACCCCTTTCAATTAAATCTCTGACGGCATGACAAAACTACACCAAAACAGAATAATTATGTATCAAAAAGTAAGTTAACGGTAGCTTTGGGTCAGTTAACGGTATTTTACATCTCTGGAAATTACAAATGACTAATGCTACGGTTTAAAAAGTCGATAAACGGGTTCATAATCTTGCAGGTTTCAACAACGAAGGGTAAATAACTCTCTTTTTTTAATTCTTCATCCGACATATTTGCACCTACAATATAGCTTTTGTATTTTAACAATTCTATGTCCTCAAAATCAGCAGGGAAGTCCTTTGGTGGCCGCTGGAGTTTTTCATCGCTCAATGATCCAAATCTTTGCACAAATGGTTTTAAGTTGATAATTGATTTGAATTCTTCGGGAGACTGATAAATTTCATACCTGATTGCTTTCAGAATCTCAGGTGATGGCTGCCACTTACCGCCTCCCACAAATGAATTTCCCGGTTCGATATGAAAATAGTATCCTGCAAACCTGCTATTTCGACCACCTTTATTTATAGATGCACCAAAATGAGCTTTGTAAGGATCCTTGTTTTTCGAAAATCTGACGTCACGATAAATCCTGAAAACACAATCCTTGGCAGTCAAAAAATGTGTTTCCGGATCAAACACTGAAATCCCTTTAATTACTTCATTAACCAGTAATTCAAACTTTGTCTTTGTTTCTTCATACCAGTCTCTGTTCGCCAAAAACCATTCGCGTGTGTTGTTGTTTTTCAATTCTTCAAGAAAAGCGATGATTGTTTCCATATTTTCAAAATTATTTGTGTTCAGAGAGCAAAAATAGTAAAGTTGGCCAAATTGGATGATGCAATCCATCGTAATGAGTTCGTTCATCTGACTAACTTAAATTCCCATCGATCTTCTTTTAAGCATAAATTTTCCTAAATATTTAAGCCTTTGAACTATTGCACGTATGGACAACAGCTAACTTCAAATTTGTTTTCAACCTCCGGCAATGAGTCTGACAAAAAAAATTATTTCAGGAATAGTGAAATGTTAGTGGTTGATGTAATAGCTTAGGGTGAGCTATTCGGCTTTGTACAACTACAAAAAAATCATAATCATTTCGATTCGCCAACTTGCCGAAAGAAATCTCTGCTCCTATCTTACTTAATACCGAGCACAACTAAAATCGTTGTTTGCCTTCCCGGAATTCTTAAATTAAAAAAATGTACAAAACGGAAACGACTTAATTCAGGGATTGAATTGTCGTACAGCCAAAAAAATGGTGATATCGATTTATTATCACTCCATCAGTGGCATAAAATACTTCCTGATGGTCTAAATGCCTATCTGTTAAAATTTTCTATAAAATATTTTCTTTTATTTTCAGGAATTACTATCTTTGCAGCCGAATTTTAGAGGGGAATTAGAAGGGAAATTTTCGTAAAATTATGCTTTTTGATAAGCAGCGAAATGAAGCAGAGGGGACAACAAGTCCCCTATTTTATTAGGTTAGTGAATGATTGAGAAAAATAACATAGTTGGATTAGCCGATGAGTTTCTGCAAAATACCGACAAGTATGTGGTTGATTTGCAGGTTAAACCGAGGAATATTATTGCCATAACAATTGATGGGGATACGTCAGTAACCATTGTTGATTGCATTCAATTGAGTAAGTTTATCGAATCGAAACTTGACAGGGAAATTGAGGACTTTGATTTAAAAATCAGTTCCTTTGGCGCCGAAAAACCTTTCAAAATGATACGTCAATATCGGAAAAACATTGGCCGTGACGTTGAAATCATCATGGAAGACGACACAATTGTTAAGGGAAATCTGCTCGATATTGTTGACGAAAAGATTAAAATCAAACCAGCTGGTAAGAAAAAGAAAAACGAAACACTGATTGAAGAACTTTGGATTGATCTTGCTCAAATCAAACAAACCAAATGCACATTATCATTTAAATAACACGATTACCGGAATAGTCAAAGAAAAATATTGAAACAATGGATAATATAAATTTGGTCGAAACCTTTTCGGAATTTAAAGATTTCAAAAACATCGACCGCGAAACTATGATGAGAATACTCGAAGATGTATTCCGCCATATGCTCGCTAAAAAATACGGGACCGCCGATAACTTTGACATCATTGTAAATATTGATAAAGGCGATCTTGAAATTTACCATCTGCGTCAAATCGTCGAAGATGGTGAAGTAGAAGACGAAAATCTTCAAATTGCCTATTCGGAGGCCATTAAAATTGAGCCTGATTTTGAAGTTGGCGAAGAGGTTTCGGAAGAAATTAAAATGAAGGATTTTGGCCGTCGTGAGATTCTCACCATTCGCCAGAATCTGATTTCGAAAATCCAGGAATACGAAAAGGATAACGTTTATCAAAAATATAAAGATCGTATTGGCGAGATTGTTACCGGAGAGGTTTATCAGGTTTGGAAAAAGGAAATTCTTGTTGTTGACGATGAATTTATCGAATTGATCCTTCCGAAATCTGAACAGATTCCTTCGGATTATTACCGTAAAGGCGATACAATCAGAGCGGTAGTATCAAAAGTTGACATGCGCAACAACACTCCGCAAATTATTCTTTCACGTACTTCCCCTGCCTTCCTGGAACGTCTTTTTGAACAGGAGGTTCCGGAGGTTTTTGATGGTTTGATAACCATAAAAAATATTGTGAGAGTACCTGGTGAACGTGCAAAAATTGCAGTCGAATCATATGATGACCGTATTGACCCGGTTGGTGCATGTGTGGGAATGAAAGGATCGAGGATTCATGGTATTGTGAGAGAGTTGAAAAATGAAAATATTGACGTAATTAACTACACTTCAAATGCTTCATTGTACATTCAGCGAGCATTAAGTCCTGCCAAAATAACCTCAATCAATCTTGATGATATACACAAAAAAGCTGAGGTTTACATGAAACCTGACCAGGTTTCGCTGGCTATCGGCAAAGGCGGATTTAACATTAAATTAGCCGGAAAACTTACAGGCTACGAAATTGATGTTTACAGAGATACCGAAGTTGATACCGACGACGACGTTGACTTGCAGGAATTCTCAGATGAAATCCAGCAATGGATAATTGACGAACTGAAAGCTATCGGTTGCGATACAGCAAAAAGCGTGCTTACAATCGAGTTAAGTGACTTGGTAAAACGCACTGATCTGGAGGAAGAAACTGTTAAGGAAGTCATCAAGATATTAAAAGCAGAATTTGAATAAAAAAAGTATTTTTACAGCAATTGTAAATTTCCACAGGAATAAATTTTTTATGGCAGTAATCAATTCAACAAGGCTTAATAAAGCCGCCCGGGAGTTAAACGTTGGGACCGGCACCATTGTCGAATTTCTTCACAAGAAGGGATTTGACATTGACCCAAGTCCTAACACCAAACTTACTCCCGAGATGTATGATCTGCTCACCGAAGAGTATAAAGGGGAAAAAACCGTCAAGGAAGAAGCCCGTAAATTGGGCATCGGCACTGTAAAACGTGAAAGTATTTCGATAAAGGACCGCAAACCTGAAGAGGTTGAATATGATGATTCAGAAGATGAAGATGATATCATCATCAGAGGGGTTACTGTTGAAGTTGATGAAAATTTCAGGAAATCTCTTGATTCGCATCATAAAGACGAAAAGCCCGCCCCAATTGAAATTCCAACCATAGAAATCATTGAACCCATACTCCCGCCTGTTGAAGTTTACATAGAACCTACTGTCGTCGAACCTGAAATGACAGAGGTAATTTCGGAAAAAGCAAAAGCAAAAGCAGAACCAGAATCCGGAAAAACTGATGAGAGAATTCACATTCACGACGAGAAAACGGTTATTGAACTACCCATCGAGGTAGTCGCTCCGGTTGAATCAGAATCAAAGGTACCTGTTACCGAAATCAGGCAGGAACCGGAGATCATTCATGAACCAGAGACTGTTATTGCCGTTGAACCAGAGGTTGTTGAACAGGAAAGGCTAACTCAGCCAAAAATAGTTGGAAGAATCGACTTATCAACCATCAACGAGCGCACTAAACCTGCTAAAAAATCGCAGGACGAAAAGCGTAAAGAACGTGAAGACCGACGTTTGGCTGAAAAGCAAAAGAAGTCGCCACCTGAACAAAAAGTTGTAGAGGAAGAAAAAACCTTTACCCGGCCAATTACTAAAATCAGGGTTCCTCATCCCGAAAAAGAAACACCAAAACCAGAGATTAAACCTCCTGTTGAAACACCTAAAGTTGAAGTCAAGGCAGAAACTCCCAAACCAGATAATTTCTTAAAAACTACTTTCGAGAAACTTCAGGGAGTAAGTATTGTCGGGAGAATCGATTTACCCGAAAAGAAAAAAATTGAGAAAAAAGATCCTGTGGCTTCTTCATCGGATGACAAGGTAAAACCAAAGAAAAAGAAACGCAGAAGGATAAGGAAAACTTTAGCTGAGCAACAACAGCAACAGCAGCAGCAAAAGCCTCCACAAACCGGTGCGCAAAAACCATCCGATAACAGGCCTAAAACAGCAGCTTCTCCCATCAAGGCAAAACGCCCGAAAAGAGAAGAAAAACATGAGCCTACAGAGGAAGAAATCCAGAAGCAGATTAAGGAAACTTTAGCCCGACTCAGCGGAGGAGGAAAGTCAAAAACCTCCAAACACCGCAGGCAAAAACGTGATTTAATCCACAAGCAAAGAGAAAAAGAAATCCTCGAAACCGAAGAATCAAAGCATACCATCAAGGTTACCGAATTTGTAACAGCTAACGAACTTGCATCAATGATGAATGTTCCTGTTACCAACGTTATTTCGATGTGTATGCAACTTGGCCTCGCTGTTTCAATCAATCAACGTCTCGACGCTGAAACAATATCTTTGGTTGCCGAAGAATTTGGCTTCCTGGTTGAATTTGCAAGCGCTGATAATATTGACGATTCCGAAGTTATTGTTGACGATCCGGCCGATCTTGTTTTAAAAGCGCCCATCGTAACTGTTATGGGCCACGTTGACCACGGAAAAACAAAATTGCTCGATTACATCCGTCACACCAATGTTATCGCAGGTGAAGCCGGCGGAATTACCCAGCATATCGGAGCTTACGAAGTAGCCCTTGAAAACGGGAAAAAGATTACCTTCCTCGACACACCAGGCCATGAAGCTTTTACTGCAATGCGTGCACGTGGCGCTAAAATTACCGACGTTGCCATTATTGTTATCGCAGCCGACGACAGCGTGATGCCTCAAACCAAAGAGGCCATCAACCATGCGCTTGCTGCAAATGTGCCCATCGTTTTTGCCATCAATAAGGTTGATAAACAAACAGCCAATCCTGAGAAAATCAAAGAACAGCTTTCGCACCTCAATATTTTGGTTGAAGACTGGGGTGGAAAATATCAAAGCCAGGAAATTTCGGCTAAAGCCGGAACAGGCATCGAAACACTTCTCGATAAAGTACTTCTTGAGGCTGAAATGCTCGATCTGAAAGCAAATCCAAGCCGCAGAGCCACAGGAACCATCATCGAATCATCGCTCGACAAAGGTCGGGGATATGTTGCCAAATTGCTTGTCCAAAACGGAACTTTAAAGAATGGTGATATTGTCCTTGCCGGTTCACATTACGGAAAAGTAAAAGCAATGTACAACGAGCGCAACCAGCTTATCAAAGAAGCCGGCCCTGCTACTCCACTGTTGATTCTCGGAATTAACGGAGCGCCGCAGGCAGGTGATATTTTTAAAGTTATGGAAGATGAGCGCGAAGCAAAAACCATTGCATCAAAACGGATGCAATTGCAGCGCGAACAGGGCCTGAGAACTCAAAAACATATTACACTCGATGAAATCGGACGTAGAATTGCTATTGGCGATTTTAAAGAGCTCAATATTATTGTGAAAGGTGATGTTGACGGATCCGTTGAAGCACTCTCCGATTCATTGCTCAAACTCAGCACCGAAGAAGTGCAGGTAAATGTTATTCATAAATCGGTTGGAGCAGTCACTGAGTCCGATGTATTACTTGCTTCGGCTTCAAATGCTATTATTATTGGCTTCCAGGTTCGTCCTTCACTCGGGGCACGCCGCCTCGCCGAAAGAGAACAGATTGATATTCGTCTTTACTCGATCATTTATGCAGCCATCGAAGAAATCAAATCAGCCATCGAGGGCATGCTGGCGCCTGAAATCGAAGAAAAAATCATTTGCAACATCGAAGTCCGCGAAACCTTTAAAATTACAAAGGTTGGAACAATCGCAGGTTGTATGGTTCTCGACGGAAGCATCACCAGGAACACAACCATTCGAATTATCAGAGATGGTATCGTTATCCACACCGGCAAATTAGGCTCACTCAAACGTTTTAAAGACGATGCCAGAGAAGTTAATGCCGGCTATGAATGCGGTTTAAATATCGATAAATTTGACGATATCAGGGTTGGCGATATCATCGAAGGTTTTGAACAAAAATCAGTTGCCAGAAAACTTAATTAATCTGATCAAAAAAACATCATAATAACAAAAACTTAATAAATTTGCACGTATAAAAAAACGGGAATTATGAAACAAAAGATCGTTCAAATTACATTGTTAGTAGTAGCTGTTGTATTGGCCTACTTCATTTATGAAACCATTCAGACTCCGGTGAGATTTAATAACGAAAAAAATCACCGGGCAGAATTAGTTATTCAAAATCTTAAAGATATCCGCCAGGTGCAGCAGATTTACAAAACACTACACAGCAGATTCACTTCAGATTTTGATACGTTGATTAACTTTACACGTACCGGAAAAATTCCAGTAGTAAGTATCCGTTTTGATCCAAACGATACAACACTTACCAGAACCATCAGCGATACCATTGCGTATGTTACAGTAGCTGACTCATTGTTTGGAAAACGCAAGGGTTTCAATATCCAGGATATCAGATTTGTGCCCTTTTCAAATGGACAGAAATTTTTCATGGAATCTGGTAAAATTGACAAAGGTGGCGTTGCTGTTCCTGTTTACACAGTAATTGCAAAAAAAGAATTTTTTCTGAACGGGCTTGATGCTGATCTTATTAAAAATCCTAACGTAAAAGATTTGATATTAGGCTCGATGGAAGAACCTACAACAGATGGAAACTGGGAGTAATTTTACACTAAATGCCCCATAAGGTTCTTTTATCAGCCAGTAAATTCGATAAAGCTTTACAAAAGGAAGCCTCAAAAAATTACAGATTGTCCATTCAACTTTCGTTGGATGGACTTTCTTTTTGTATCCTCGACACCAGGCTAAACAAGTATTCGGCCATCGAAGTTTATTCTTTTCAGGATGTTTCAGTCCCACTGGTGCTCAATAGTGTTCTCAACGATTTGATTGCCAATAACGATTGGCTGAAATTAGCTTACCAGGAAACACGCATAATCTTTGAGTATCCTAAATCAACAATTATCCCTTTGCCTCTTTTTTACGAAAGTCACTCGGCAGATTATCTCCGCTTCAATCATTATATCGATTTTGGTGATAAAATCCGTTTCGACAAATTACCAAACCTCGATGCAGTAAATATTTTTGCAGTCCCGGAAATCATCCTCCATACCTTGCAGAAATGTTTTCCCGGCGCTCATATTCACCATTTTACAAGTCCGCTCATCGAAAACCTGATTATTCTTAATAAAAATCAGGACGAAGACTTTGTAATTTTCGCCCATGTGCGCAAATCGTGGTTTGACCTGTTGGTGCTGAGCGGCAAAAAACTGATTTTTATCAATTCCTTTAAATACAAGACCAAGGAAGACTTTGTGTATTTTCTGGCATTTGTGATGGAACAACTCAATATTAATCCCGAAAAAACATACCTCACCTTAGTTGGTGATATCAGTAAAATTTCCTCCCTTTTTGAACTTGCCTTCAAATACGTAAGAAACGTAAATTTTGGTAAGCGCACCCCGGATTATGAGTATAGTTATGTTTTTGATGAATTTCCGGAACATTTTTTCTTTAACCTTTTAAACTTACAACGTTGCGAATTATAAACGGATCACACAAAGGCAGACGGATCAACCCTCCTGCAAATCTCCCGGTAAGGCCTACAACCGACATGGCCAAAGAAGGCCTGTTCAATATTCTGAATAACATGATCGATTTTGAAGACCTGGTGGTACTCGACCTGTTTGCCGGGACCGGAAATATTACCTTTGAATTTGCTTCACGAGGTGCGGCATCAGTAACTTCGGTTGACCTGAATTTTAAAAGCGTCGATTTTATCAAAAAAATGTCAGCAGAAATTGGCCTGGAACACGTAAAAGCTATACGGTCGGAGGTTTACCGGTTTTTGAAATCATCATCAAAAAGCTATGATCTGATTTTTGCCGACCCACCTTTTGATCTGGAAGGAACTGAATTATTGCCCGATTTAATCTTTGAAAATGACTGGCTCAATAAAAATGCCTGGCTTATCATCGAACACCCCAGAGGGATTGACTTTGCCAGGCATAAATATTTTTCGCAAAAGCGTAATTACGGTAAGGTGAATTTCACCTTTTTTACGAGAGATTAATACTCGTCTTCATGAAAAAAGAAATCATCCTTGGTAGGATAATCAGGCCAGATATCTTCGATGCGTTCATATACCTCACCTTCGTCTTCTATTTCCATCAAATTTTCAATGACTTCTTGTGGCGCTCCCGACCGTACTGCAAAATCGATTAATTCGTCTTTTGTTGCAGGCCAGGGCGCATCTTCGAGCTTTGAAGCTAATTCCAACGTCCAGTACATAATTCGAAAATATTATTTTATTTAGTGCAAAAGTAAATTTTTTAGCGAAAGCGCTTAAAAATATCTCATTTATTTTAAGCTTATCAAACCCTTGCCTTCCAGGGAGTTTCTTCAGCTCCAAAGTCCTGGGTCATTTTTCTCGACAATACAAACAAATAATCGGATAAACGGTTAAGGTATTTTATTACCAATTCGTTAACTTTCGAATGTTGCGATAACTTTATCACGAGGCGCTCGGCACGGCGACAAACCGTACGCGCAATGTGGCAGTACGACACCACCGGATGCCCGCCTGGAAGAATGAAATTGGCTATCGGAGGCAAGGTTTCGTTCATCAGATCAATGGCATTTTCAAGCTTCAGGATATCTTCCTCATGAATTTCGGGAAGTTTCCGCAAAGGCTCATGCGCCGGATCAAGCGCCAGAATAGATTCGGCAGTAAAAATACGATCCTGAATTTCGATGAGCAGTATTTTGGTTTGCTCGTCGATGGGCTGATCGCGGACAAGCCCGATAAAAGAATTGAGTTCGTCCAAAGTGCCGTAAGCCTCAATACGCTCGTGAAATTTTGGAACGCGGGTTCCGCCAATCAGCGAAGTTTCGCCTTTATCCCCGGTTTTTGTATAAATTTTCCATTCGTTGCTCATCAGTACTTCTCCTTTTCTAATCTGCTGGCTGCAGTTGATAATCAGCCATGGTTTTGATGTGAGGATTTGTGGTGTCACTTTCGATCAGACCATCCCTCAACCTGATAATCCGGTGTGCAAACCTTGCAATTTCTTCTTCGTGGGTAACCACAATTACCGTATTTCCCAACTTATGGATTTCTTCAAAAAGGCCCATCATTTCGATGGAGGTTTTTGAGTCGAGATTTCCGGTAGGCTCATCGGCGAGGATAATCGAAGGATCGTTAACGAGCGCTCTTGCCACGGCCACCCGCTGGCGTTGTCCGCCCGAAAGTTCGTTTGGTTTGTGATGAACCCTGTCAGAGAGTTTCACGCTATCCAGAACCAGCATGGCTTTTTCGATACGCCGGGCTTTTGCAAAACCAGCATAAACCAACGGCAGGGTAACATTTTCGAGTGCTGAAGAACGGGGCAACAGGTTAAAGGTTTGAAAGATAAACCCGATTTCCTTATTTCTGATTTCGGCCAGGCTGTTGTCGTCCATTTTACTAACATCTTTCCCGTTAAGGAAATATTCGCCGCTGGTTGGCGTGTCGAGGCAGCCCAGAATGTTCATCAGCGTCGATTTGCCCGAACCTGAGGCGCCCATCAGCGCAACGTATTCATTTTTATAGATGTTCAGATCGATGCCCTGAAGCGCCTTTACGGTTTGAGTTCCAACTTTGTAATACTTCCTGATGTCAAGAAGCCGGATCATTATTTTTTTTTCCATTGTGCTAAAGTTTTCCAGACCAAAAGTATAAATAGTTAACAAGCCATTTATCTTTTTAAGTATTTCTGAAACAGAAAAGCTATTTTATTATTGTACAAGCTATTAATCATTTGGATAAAATCAGGTTTTCCTGTTTTTGTAAGGATAAACATAATCCGGAAAAGTTTGTTTACAATTTTTGATTCAACATTCCTGCAAAACTATCAATTATCGTTCATCACCCGTAAATTGCCGTAAAAAGGCTAATTTTGGCCACTAATTATTTTATAAAAATGTTTAAGAAGATTTTAAGCACCACCTCAAACTATATTTCGCTGGTAAAATTTGCGCACACCCTGTTTGCGCTTCCTTTTGCACTCATTGGATTTTTTATTGCTGTGCATCAGTATCCCGAAAGGTTCACATTATGGCTATTTCTCGAAGTTTTGCTATGTATGGTTTTTGCCCGCAATTCGGCCATGGCTTTCAACCGGTATGCCGACCGGCATTTTGATGCAAAAAACCCACGTACAGCCTGGCGCGAAATTCCTGCCAATGTTATCAAAGCTGATTCGGCTCTGGTTTTTGTGATTTTAAACAGTTGCCTTTTTATCCTGACAACGTATTTTATCAACCCGCTTGTATTTTTCCTTTCGCCGGTAGCTTTGACGGTTATTCTCGGTTACAGCTACACCAAGCGGTTTACCTGGCTGGCGCACCTGGTTTTGGGGCTTGGCCTTTCGCTGGCTCCCATCGGTGCTTACCTGGCCGTTACAGGCCATTTTAGCCTACTTCCAATCCTGTTTTCGATCATCGTGCTGTTTTGGGTTTCGGGCTTCGATGTTATTTATGCTCTACAGGATGAGGATTTTGATAAATCGTTAAATCTGAAATCAATACCAGCTTTTATGGGTAAGAAAAACGCCTTGCTCACGAGTGTGATTCTTCACCTTATTTCGGCAACTTTTGTTGTTGTTGCCGGTATTTTAGGCCAAACAGGAATTTTATTCTGGGCAGGAGCTTCGGTTTTCGTCATTCTGCTGGTTTATCAGCATTTTCTGGTAAAGCCCCACGACCTTTCAAAAGTGAACCTCGCCTTTTTCACCACCAACAGCTTTGCCGGCGTAATTTTTAGTGCCGCCGTGATTCTGGATCTTTTTATTAAGATGTGAGATTTTTAAATACCTGAAAAAAATTGAATGAAAAATCCTGTGCCTTCGAAGATGACTGCCGTATTTGTAAATACCGAAAACGGGAAATTATTTACAAAGAAGGTAGATGTTCCTGTTCCCAGCAAAGGAGAAGTTTTGATTAAGATGCTGGCGGCTCCTGTCAATCCTTCCGATCTTGCAAAAATCAGGGAGATGACGGCTGACGAAACGGTAAGTTTCATCCCTGGCATCGAAGGTTGCGGAACGGTGGTTGCGGCTGGAGCGGGCATTTTACCCCGCATTTTTATGGGACGGCGGGTTGCCTGTTCGTCAAAATACATGAGCAGCGGAACCTGGGCCGAATACATGGTTACTCCTGCTGGAAGCTGTTTCCCGATTGGCAAATCCATTTCCGATGAACAGGCTGCGATGACCATCGTCAATCCAATGACCGTGCTCGCTTTTCTTGATTTTGCCCGCAAAAACCACCACAAAGCCGTTGTAAATACTGCGGCTGCCGGAGCTTTGGGAAGAATGGTTGCCGTGCTTTTTGCAAAACACCATATCAAAGTCCTCAATATTGTCCGAAATTTGGAAAGCCTGAACGCTATCGAAAAACAAGAAAACAGTTTTGGATTTAACAGTGCAGATCCTGACTTTTTGATCGACTTTAAGGAATGGTGCGAAAAAAATAATGCCACACTGATGCTTGATGCTGTAGGCGGGGAATTGGTAAACCGGGTTCTCACACTTTTGCCGGCCAGGTCAACCATCATGTTGTACGGGAATCTCTCTCAGGAGAAAATCGAATTTTTGCCTACCCAATTGTTGCGTGAAAACAAAAAGATTATCGGGTTTTTCCTCGGGCATTGGATTCATGAAAATGGTCTGATGAAAACGGTTTTCAACCTGATCAAAGCCAACAGCCTGCTTAAAAATGGTTTAGAAACCAATGTACAAGCTGTTTTCAATCTCGAAAATATCCAACAGGCAGTCGATTTGTACGAGAAAAATATGACTAAAGGGAAAGTACTGTTAAAGCCAGGCTTTTAGAAAAAGCTGTCCTGATTTTTATCATGCCTTTATTTTGATACATTTGCAGGATAAACAATACTAATTTCCAACCCACCCGTTGTTTTTCTATAAAATGACTGTTGATTTAAATAGCTATGAAAACAAAATTAATCAGGCTTTTGATTAAAAGAACCGCTCAGTTTTTCGCACCGATCAGCCTAATGATCATCGTTTCGTGTAGTTACGATAATCCGCAGGAAAACAACGAAATCACAGTCAATAAACTGTCAACCGAACTCAAGGCGATCAGGGATTTTGTCCCGGTAAATACAGTGATTGCACACCGCGGTTCAACCTACTGGACTCCCGAAGAAACCGAAGCGGCATTCCGCTGGGCACGAAACATCGGAGCCGATTATCTGGAATGCGATCTTCAGATTACCAGCGACGGAGTAATCATTGCCTTGCATGATGTCGAACTGAAGCGAACCACCAATGTCGAAGAAGTTTTTCCCGACAGGGCAGAAAATCCCGCCAGTTCGTTTACTTATGAAGAGCTGATGCAACTTGATGCCGGCGCATGGTTTAACCTTGCAAGACCCGATCAGGCACGCGCAAGCTTTGCCACCCAAAAGCAGTACATCTCAACGCTCGAAGATCTGATCATGATTGCTGAGGGCAAGCGGCTAAAACGTGATGCCAACACCCAGGAACGAATCTATTCAAAAATTGTGAAAGGAGATGGAACCGTCTCTTACACCTTCGAATATGAAACAGACCCAATGGAAAATGGCCACAGGCCCGGGATTTATGTCGAAACCAAGGAGCCATCGGTAAATCCTGATATTGAGCAGGCATTGTATGAAAAACTGGATCAGCTTGGCTGGAATATTTTAACAAAGCCAGCTAACGGCTCGGGACAGTTTTACACAGGATCGGATGGCAAACAAAAAGTGAATGTCGGAAACACCAATGGAAAAGTTATACTTCAAACATTTTCACACGAAAGTCTGATAAATCTCAAAGGCATTTTTGACGGAAAAGTTCCAACTTGTTTCCTCTTATGGTTAGGTGATGGGGTGGATGATATGCCGGTAAGTGATCCGGCAACTTATGCTGGTTTTATCAATTTCGGGATCGAAAACAGGGCGGTATTTTTTGGTCCGAGCATCGCCGGAGAACCCAACAACTACGACGAGCTTCTGGAACCCTGGCAGGCTGAACTTATGCATTCATCGGGTGCAGCTATTCACGCATACTCATTCGATACCCGCGAACAGATGGATAAATATTACTTTGGTGAAGCGGGCTTGCCAAAACCTGACCGGCCTTTGATTGACGGGATGTTTACAAACCTTGCCGACATGACACTTAACTTCTATCACGAAAATGGAGTTCGGCCTGTTGGAGCCGAAGGCACTGCTGCCGAAATCCTCACAAATCTTGGGTATTGACGCTCCATTTAAGAAAAAGGAGAAAATAATCTCAGGCCTCCTGTTCTCTGGCAAATTGAAATGTCGTCACCCCAATATTTTAAAATTAGGGTAATAAGGTTTGGTGTTGTGTGTTTATTTTTTGTACTAAGGTTAAATAATTGATAAATAAGGTTTTAAATTACATTTAAACCTTAGTGCAAAATTATTACTGATAAATTATTCAACCTTATTCCGCACCTGCGGGATTTTTTGCTGCTAAGTACTTTTATTTTATCGAAAAACAACAATAAGATCAATAATCCGGAACCTTATAGTTCGTTCAGAAACATCTATTTCGCGCCCGCCATCACGCCATACTTTTCACCCATCAGCAAATGAGGGTATGTTTGCCCGCTATCCGGCGATTTTGAAGTTTCTAAAACAAATCCTGCATCCTTTTGAAAGATCATCACAAAATCAGAGCCGCCAAAAAGGAAATATCCCAACATATCGCCTTTGTTTACGCGGGTTCCAACAGTAATGTTGGTTTCCCAGTTAATCGAACATATCTGCGACATCCCGATCGGCAGCAATGCCACCAAACCGAAATCCTCCGTATCAACGATAACGCACCCTCTGGTTTCGATCGCCTGCCAGCCCGGAACCGAAGCATCCAGCATATATCTTTCATTTGCAGCATCCCAGGTAATTATGCCACCAACGGCTTCTTCATCAGTAATAATTCTAACCTCTTTTATAATTCCACCTACCGGAAAATGGTAACGATGATAATCCTGAACATCCAAAAAAGTATGTGTAAATGTTCCTTCGGCAAATTCATTTTCATAGTCGCTGTCCTGGCCAATTAATGTTGCAATTGATGTTAATGTTCCCGATTTAATGGGAACACCACCTTCTTCGATAATGTTTGAACCGGCATCAATTTGCCAAATGCCTTGAGGCTTTGCATCGGCAGGCGATACAACAATGGTGCTGTCGGCAGGAGAAGCAACCGGGCGTTTATCCGGCGATTTGAGATACCTCGAAAAAAACTGATTAAACGATTTCCAGTTTGAAGGATCTTCGTACCAATCGTACGATAAACCAAACCGATCGTCAGCCAGAAACATTTGATAATATTCATCTTTCCACGACTCCGGTGTATCCAGATACAAGCCCCACGCTTTATTGAAACTTACCAGCCAATCGGTGTAAGGTTTTACATATTGAAGCGAGTTATGATACAAATTCTCACCTTCCAGCTCGGCAAGCGGCTGGTCGTTGATGAAATAGAAATAATCCAGGCTTTGGTCTATTTTATCATACAATAAAGGGTAAGGCGTACCTGGAAGAATGTTCCA
>CAYOWJ010000036.1:14024-19571 GCA_964407625.1 uncultured Lentimicrobiaceae bacterium | reverse complement strand
AATAAAACAGATTTTGAAAACATCGAAGCAGTCATTTTTGATTGGAACGGAACCCTGCTCGACGATGTGGAGGTGAGCATTTTGGCGATGAACCAATTACTCCTGAAAAGAAACTATCCGATTCTGGATGCCGGAACCTACAAGTCGATTTTTACCTTCCCGGTAAAAGATTATTACGCTGCAGCCGGCGTCTGTTTCGATACCCACGAATGGAAAACTGTGGCGATGGAATTTATCGGCAATTATCGTGAGCATGTTCCCAAATCGGGCCTGCATTCGTGTGTGCTTTCTGTTTTAGAATTTTTCAGAAACCGGCAAACAAGGCAGTTTATCCTGTCGGCAATGGAGCAGGATTTCCTGGAAGAGACCATCGCCACCAGAAATATTGAGCATTATTTCGAAAAAATCGTAGGATTAAACAACCATTATGCAGCTACTAAAACCGAAACGGCCAAACTGCTGGTCAATGAAATTAATCTGCCACCTGACCGGATTTTAATGTTTGGTGATACCATCCATGATTTTGAAGTGGCTCAGGATGCTGGAATTGCCTGTGTTTTGGTTGCTGATGGCCATCAGTCGCGCGAACGTCTCGAAACAACTGGCTGCCGGGTAATATCCGGACTTGGAGAAATTATGGAATTTGTAAAAATTTGGTAAATCTTATTCTTGCTCTTCAGGTGGCGTTTCGATAAAAATTTCGGTAGATAAAAGCTCACCGTTTTGATAAGTTTCGGTTTTTTGGAGTTGTGATTCACGGGTAAAAAACTCCCATTTCCCATCTTTAAAACCTTTTACATAACTGCCTTTGGCCTTGATTACACCGGTGTTGTAAAAATAGGTAGCAGGCCCGTGCAGGGCGCCTTCAACATGGTTGGCTTCGAGTTTTAAAGTACCATCGGTGAAATATTGTACCCACGGACCACTTAAAACATCATTTTGATAATGCAAAATTTCCGAAATTCCTCCTTCACGGTGATACATTTTCCATTCACCTTCTTTGCTGTTCATTTCATAATATTCCTCAGCGAGCAGGTTTCCGGCTTCATCGTACAATTTCCAGGTGCTGTCTTTGGCTTTTTCAACATATTTTCCAGTGCTCATCAGTTTTCCGTTGGGATGGTAAGTTTTGGTGTATGATGATTTTCCGGAATCGAAAATCTCAGAGACTGCTTTAATTTTTCCGTTTTCATAAAAATAACGGAATTCGCCGTAAGGGACATCATCCCTGAACTGACCTTCATATTTTACCAAACCATTTTTATCGGTCTTTTTCCAAAATCCTTGTTTCCGTCCCTGATCATCAGTTTGGTTGATTGAACCGGCATTTTGTGCCACCGAAATCATGGTCGCGGCAAGAAACAGGGCAAGTAAGGTTTGTTTAACGAACGTCATTATTAAAAGTTTTGATCAGAGCATTCAACGTGAAATCGATTACTTTATTTATCAGAAGGCTGAATTACATTAATTTTGCAGCATAAATCACGAATTACTAAATACAGAAAGCTTGAATAATTTTTCGTCGAAACTTGTTGAGAATGTTGTTAACGAATTCTCAAAACTTCCCGGAATCGGGCGTAAAACAGCGCTCAGGCTGGCTTTACATCTTCTTAAAGAAGAAAAAAGCGAGGTCGAACTGCTTGCCAATGGTTTATTGAAAATGAAAGATGAGGTGATTTTTTGTAAAGTGTGTCATAATATTTCGGACACCGACCTTTGTAATATCTGCGCAAATCCACGCCGCGACCCTTCGTTAATATGTGTTGTCGAAGATATCCGGGATGTGATGGCTATCGAAAATACATCACAATTTAATGGGTTGTACCATGTTTTGGGAGGAATTATTTCGCCCATGGATGGGGTGGGGCCAAACGATATTACGATTAAACAACTTGTGGGACGGATTAAAACGGGGGCGGTAAATGAAGTTATTCTTGCCTTGTCGGCAACCATCGAAGGCGACACGACAAATTTTTATATTTTCCGGCAACTGAAAGATTTTGAAATCTCAGTTTCGGCGATTGCACGCGGAGTTGCTGTTGGCGATGAATTGGAATATGCCGACGAAGTAACTTTAGGACGTTCAATCATCAACAGGCTTCCTTTCGAAAACGCTATCCGCAAATAATTTCCTGCACTTCTATTCTGTTTTTTTTGCTTTTTTATGCTGTTTTTTGAGATATTCCACGGTTTGATTTTCGAAGAGATCGAGCTGGTTTGGTGAAACCTGGTACTCGACATGATCCTGCGTTTGTAATGTTAAAAAATCCTGGATCGATTTTTTAATCAGTTTAATCATTGTCAGGTTTTTTTCCTTGCAATGAATTTCGAGTGATTTTTTTTGCCTCATAGTGAGTTTAAAAATCACAGGCTTAAATTTCAGTGGCTTCCTTTTCTTTTTACGTTTCACCATAAAACAAGTTTTAAATTTCGCATAAAAATAGGCGATTAATTAATTTTATTCGAAAATCAAGCACCAAAGTTATTCACAGTGAGGCAATTTTGATCAACAAACCAGGCGATTTGGTGAAAAATGTAAAATCTAAAGCTGCGTTTTTACAATTTCACGGATATCGTCGATTATTTTTTGGGCAAGATGATCAGCCTTGGTCTCTGAATCACTTTCGGAATAGATCCTGATTATCGGTTCTGTGTTCGATTTGCGCAGATGCACCCATTGTTTGTCGAACTCAATTTTTACCCCGTCAACATTATTAATGGGCTGTTTTTGATATTTCTCCTGGATGACTTCCAGAATCTGGTCAACATCCATTTCAGGCGAAAGCTCAATTTTGTTTTTTGAAATAAAATAAACCGGATATTGAAAACGAAGTGCAGAACACTTTTTGCCGGATTTGGCCAGGTAGGTTAAAAACAGCGCTATGCCAACCAGGGCATCACGGCCATAATGAATTTCGGGATAAATTACTCCGCCATTGCCTTCGCCGCCAATTACCGCATTGGTTTTTTTCATCATTTCAACCACGTTAACTTCACCAACTGCCGAAGCAAAATACTCGCCTCCGGCTTTTTCGGTAACATCGCGCAACGCACGTGTTGACGAAAGGTTTGACACCGTATTCCCGGTTTTATTTTTCAGAATGTAATCGGCAACAGCCACCAAAGTGTATTCCTCGCCAAACATGCTTCCATCTTCTTCAACAATGGCAAGCCTGTCAACATCGGGGTCAACCACAAAGCCCAGATGGCATTGTTTTTTAACAACAATTTCCGAAATATCTTTTAAATGTTCGGGGAGTGGTTCCGGATTGTGCGGAAATTCTCCGGTCGGGTCACAATAAATCTCCACCACGTCGTCAACGCCAAGCGCTCTAAGTAGCTTTGGGATGGCAATTCCACCGGTCGAATTTACGGCATCAATGGCAACGCGGAAACCTGCATTTTTAATGGCGCGAACATCAACAAGCGGCAGATCGAGTACTTTTTTAATGTGTAGATCAATAAATGTATCGTCGGTTGTTAATTTGCCCAACTCATTGACGCCTGAAAACTGAAAATTCTGAAGTTCGGCAATTCTCAGGATTTCCTGCCCGTCAGCTTCCGACAAAAATTCACCTTTTTCGTTGAGGAGTTTCAACGCATTCCATTGTTTTGGGTTGTGGCTGGCTGTAAGAATAATTCCACCGTCAGATGTAGTGTGGGTAACGGCAATTTCGACAGTGGGGGTGGTGCTGAGGCCAATATCCAAAACGTCAACACCCATGCTCAGCAAGGTTCCGGTTACAAGGCGGTTTACCATATCGCCCGAAATCCGGGCATCGCGGCCAACAACAACTTTAATCCTGGTTTTATTCCTGTAATTCTTGAGAAAAACAGCATACGCGGCTGAGAATTTTACAATTTCGATCGGGCTGAGTCCGTCACCTGGTTTTCCGCCAATCGTACCTCTGATCCCTGAAATAGATTTAATTAGTGTCATGAATTTTGTTTTGCGCAAATTTAATTTTTCTTTTCAAACCTGTTACATTAGTCGTTTTTCTTTCAATTTCAATCCAGCTCATTTTGTTGTTGATAATTTTGTAAAACACATAATTTCAGATTGTTGAGGTGTTATTAAATAACTTTTGAAAATTTCGCGCTTCAAATAAAAAATATAACTTTGTCGGGTTTATAGAAACGAATTTATGAATGAAGATTTTAATCCTTTTAATGAGGGAGATGATCTAAATGAGTTGGTTGGCAAATTTGACGATATGGTCAAGTCGGAGAAATTGTATTTTTTCGATGTCGAAGAATTTGAGGACATTATAGACTATTATCTTGACCGCAACAATTCAAAAAAAGCACGGGTTGCCATCGATCACGCTTTACGGCAACACCCATCATCGGTGACTTTTTTATTAAAAAAGGCACAATACCTCGCAAGCGTCAATAAATGGGTGAAATCCCTGGAAATACTATATAATATTGAGCGTCTCGAACCTCATAATCCTGAAATTTACCTTGCCAAAGGTTCAATTTTCAGTAAACTTAAAAAGTTCGACCAATCCATTGCCGAGTATTACAAAGCCGCCAAATATTCAGAAGAGAAGGATGAAATTTACACCCGCATCGCTTTCGAATACGAAGATTTGAATGAATACGATAAAGCCATCGAGTTTCTGGTAAAGGCTTTGGAGATCAATCCCGAAAACCAGGCAGTAATCTATGAATTGTCGTTTTGCTACGAGATTACCGGCCGGGAAGAAGACAGTATTGTGTTTTTCACTAAATTTTTAGATGAAAATCCATATTCCGAAATTGCCTGGTTCAACCTTGGAATTGCCTATTCAAACCTCGGTCTTTACGAAAAGGCCATCGATGCTTATGAATTTTCGATAGCGATTATGCCTGAGTTTTCGTCGGCATATTTTAACAAGGCAAATGCGCTGGCTAACCTCGAAAAATTTCAGGAAGCCATCGACATGTATCTCGAAACCATCGATCTGGAAGAGCCCGAAGGACTTACCTATTTTTACATTGGCGAATGTTACGAGAAAATGGGAGATACCGAAAAGGCTTTTAAAAATTATCGCACCGCTATCGACGTCGATCCTGAACTCGCCGACGCATGGATGGGACTGGGAATTTTAAACGATAATTCCGGTAATCAGAAAGTTGCCATTAAGTACATGAAAAAAGCCATCGAAATCGATCCGGCAAACTCCGATAACTGGCTTTACCTTGCTGATACTTATTATCGGAGCAATTTTTTTGATAGTGCAAAAGAAGCCTACGAAAAAGTTGTCGAAATCGATCCGAAACATCCTGATTTATGGCTGGATTTTTCGTCGATGTATGCTGAGGAAAATAATCTTCCCAAAGCCATTGATATCATTATTGCAGGTATCGAAAGCCAGCCCCTTAATCATGATCTTTATTACCGGCTTGCCGGCTATCTGATTAAAAAAGGAAGGCATAAAGAAGCCTACGAAAATTTTGAAATTGCTTTAAAGATGAATTTTCCGGACCATATCCAGCTTTTTGAGTATTATCCCGAATTGCAAAATGAACATCAGCTTCAACTCCTGATCAATATTTACAGCA
>CAYOWJ010000036.1:0-13924 GCA_964407625.1 uncultured Lentimicrobiaceae bacterium | reverse complement strand
ACAGTTCGGGCTTATCGGAAAATCTCTTCAGCATTCATTTTCGGCTGAATATTTTAAGAAGAAATTCATCACCGGAAATATTTCCAATTGTCGTTACGATCTTTTCCCCATCAGCAAAATTGAGGAATTGCCGCTGTTGATCAGTTCCCAACCTGAATTGATGGGTTTTAATGTGACCATTCCCTATAAAAAATCAATCCTGCCTTATCTCGATCAGATGGATGAAGTTGCTCAGGAAGTCGGTGCTGTGAATACAGTAAAGATTTTCAGGGAAAAGGAAGGCATTTTTCTCAAAGGTTTTAATACCGATGTCTTTGGATTTGAATTTTCGACTGATGAATTTAAAAATGTTGGGGGTGCTTTAATTCTTGGCTCTGGTGGTGCCTCTGAAGCCGTTGGTTATGTTTTAATGAAGCTGGGGATACCTTTCCTGGTTGTTTCAGGAAAATCAGCAGGCAGTAGTAAAATCGGGTACGAAAAGTTGACTGGGGAACTGGTGCGAAGTTATCCGATGATCGTAAATGCAACCCCTGTTGGTATGTTTCCTGATGTGCGGAATGCACCGGCAATTCCATACAATGATTTAACTCCCCGAAATTTCCTGTACGATTTGATCTATAATCCGCCCGAAACGTTATTTCTTAAGAAAGGCAGGCAGGCCGGAGCAAAAACATTAAACGGGTTAAAGATGCTTCAAATGCAGGCAGATAAATCATGGGAAATCTGGAATTCAGTGGATTAAATGAATTGATGGTTTTATTTGGGGTGATTTTTACCGGATTACTAAGGTGTGGAAATAGAAACATTTATTTTTTATGAGAAAAATTAATCCAGACTTGTACTTTTGAATAAAAAAAATGTACTTTTGCACTCCTTTTTTGAAGAATTTTAAATAGCTAATACAATGAGCAAAAACGAATTTTTGACATATGCCGAGAGCTTGGTTGAAGTAAAAGAACTTCCATCATTTAAAGCTGGCGACACCGTAACGGTAACTTACAAAATTAGAGAAGGCGGCAAAGAGCGCTTACAGAATTTCCAGGGTGTTGTTTTGCAACGCAAAGGAAGTGGTCCAACTGCAACTTTTACTGTACGTAAAATTTCGAGCAACGTTGGCGTTGAAAGAATTTTCCCGGTATCATCACCGTTTATCGAAACAGTAGTTGTGAATAAACATGGAGTTGTTCGCAGGGCAAGAATCTTCTATCTGAGAGGATTAAGAGGTAAAAAAGCAAGAATCAAAGAGAAAAGGGTATAGTTTTGTTTTTCATAATGTTTGTGTTTGAACCCGGTATTTCAAAATGCCGGGTTTTTTTGTTGTCCTCCGGTCAATGGTGATTCCTGCCTAAAATTGAATTACCTGCTGGATAAGGTAATCACTTCATCGTTGATTATTTTGAACTCATCGCCATCTTCGGCAAGACGTGTAGCCGGAAATATTTCCCGGGCTTCTGCAAGCAATTCTTCCAGATTATTGTAACGCGCCGAAAAATGTCCGATAATTAATTCCTTTGCGCCAGCTTTTGTCGCTATTAATGCGGCCTCAGACGCCGTCGAATGGAACTTCTCCTTTGCCACTTCTGCCATATCCTGCATAAATGTTGCTTCATGATAAAGCAGATTTACATTCCTGAACGATTCGATGGCTTCCTCAAAATAGGAAGTGTCGGAACAGAAGGCAAATGAGCGCGATTTTAAAGGATGAGCGGTGATATCTTTATTTAAACAGACCTTTCCATCCTTATTTGTGTAATTGGCTCCAGCCTTGATCTTTGGCAGTTCTTCAATCGGCACGTCTTCGCGTGATAAAAAATCTTTTCGGATTTTTCGGAGCCTGTCTTTTTCAGAAAAAACAAAACCTGTTGTTGGAATGCGGTGATTTAACGGGAACGACTTGATCAGATGATGGTCATCTTCGTAAACGATTTCGGGCGTGAGGTGGTTGGTAGGATGGAAAATCAATGGGAAAACCAGCTCAGTTGCTGTTACTCTTAATTGCAGGTCGATGATTTCTTTCAGATCTTCGTTGGCATAAATATGCAATTCTTCAACGCGGCCCAGCAGGTGAAGTGTTGAGATCAATCCAATCAAACCAAAAAAATGGTCACCATGCAGGTGACTGATAAAAATGTGTTTTATTTTCTGGAGTTTGAAACGGTATTTTCTAAGCTGCATCTGCGTGCCTTCGCCACAATCGACCAGAAAATATTTATAGTTCATGTTGACGAGTAAACCCGTTGGGTTCCGTTTTGACGTTGGTGTTGCTGAACTGCTGCCAAGAATGGTTATTGTGAACGACATAGTTTGTATTTAGCCGGTAAAAATAGTTAAAAAAAGCCGCCCCATAAATGAGGCAGCTTATTAGTGTTTTAAAGCAATCCCGAAAGATTTACTTTTTTTCTTCTTCTTTTGTTGGTTCTTCAGTTACTTCCGGTTTGGTTTCTTCTTCCCCGGCAACAGCTTCTTCAACAACTTCAGTTTCAGTATTTGCTACTTCTTCAACAGTTTCGGTAACATTTTCGGCTACTTCTTCGGTGGCTTCGGTAACATTTTCAATTGTTTCTTCAACGGTTTCGGTAACATTTTCAGTTACTTCTTCAGTCACTTCTTCAGTAGTTTCGGTAACATTTTCAGCAGTTTCTTCAACGGCTTGGGTCATTTCTTCAACAACTTCTTCAACATCTTCAGTGTGTTCGTCTTCTTTGATCTTATTGCCTTTTTCTTCTTGTTTTTTGGCATAGATTTCGAGTTTGTCGCGAGCTTCCTGTTCCATATCAGATTTGAGTTGTTGCAGGCCTTCGATGTCGCCAAGTGTTGCTTTTTCAAGGTTATCCTTGATTTTTTTGACCACTTGTTTTGCAGAGCGTTGTGTTGATTTATTCAGTGCTTCTTCTTTGGCTTTTTCAGCATTCTGAACGTCCTGGGAAATCCGTGAATGTGAAAGGATGATTTTCTTATTTTCTTTCGAAAACTCGATTACTTTAAAATCTAAAGCTTCATCAACTTTTGCCATGCTTCCGTCGTCTTTTTGAAGATGACGTGTAGGAGCAAATCCTTCAACACCATAAGGTAATGTAACGATCACACCTTTATCAGATGCATTTGCGATGGTTCCTTTATGAACCGATCCAACAGCAAATACGCTTTCGAAAACATCCCATGGATTTTCTTCGAGTTGTTTGTGGCCAAGGCTCAGACGACGGTTTTCTTCGTCAACATCCAAAACTACAACATCAATAACTTCATTGATTTTTGTAAATTCGGCAGGATGTTTAATTTTTTTCGACCATGATAAGTCTGAAATATGAATCAAGCCATCAACACCTTCTTCGAGTTCGACGAAAATTCCAAAGTTTGTGAAATTACGTACGGTAGCGTTGTGTTTTGAGCCAACAGGATACCTGACTTTGATATTTTCCCATGGATCGGGGATGAGTTGTTTCATGCCAAGCGACATTTTGCGCTCTTCGCGGTCGAGGGTAAGAATAACTGCCTCAACTTCGTCGCCAACTTTGAGGAAGTCCTGAGCTGTGCGCAGATGTTGTGACCATGACATTTCGGAAACGTGGATCAGACCTTCGACGCCAACTGTAATTTCGATAAATGCGCCGTAATCGGCAATAACCACAACTTTTCCTTTAACCTTGTCACCAATTTTGAGGTTCTGGTCGAGTGCATCCCACGGATGAGGAGTAAGTTGTTTAAGACCAAGGGCAATACGTTTTTTGTTATCATCAAAATCGAGGATAACAACTTTGATTTTTTGATCGAGTTCAACAATTTCCTCAGGATGATTGATCCTGCCCCATGAAAGGTCGGTAATGTGAATAAGACCGTCAACACCGCCGAGGTCAACAAAAACACCATAAGAAGTGATGTTTTTAACAGTTCCTTCGAGAATCTGTCCTTTTTCGAGTTTAGCGATGATTTCGGCTTTTTGTTGCTCGAGTTCGCGTTCGATGAGGGCTTTATGAGAAACAACAACGTTTTTATATTCGTGATTGATTTTCACAACCTTAAATTCCATGACTTTGTCAACATAGATGTCATAGTCACGAATTGGTTTCACATCAATTTGTGAACCCGGGAGGAATGCTTCAATTCCAAATACATCAACGATAAGTCCACCTTTAGTGCGGCTTTTAACATATCCCTGAATAACTTCTTCTTTTTCGAAGGCTTCATTAACTCTTTCCCATGATTTAAGGATTCTTGCCTTTTTGTGGGATAAAATCAACTGGCCGGTTGAATCTTCCTGGCTTTCGACATAAACTTCGATTTTGTCGCCAATTTTTGCGAGTGGGTTGTAACGAAGTTCAGCCCTTGGAATAACGCCGTCCGATTTAAAGTTGATGTTAACGACAGCTTCACGGTCGTTTAGTCCAACAATGGTTCCTTCAACAACTTCCTGTTCAGCAATCGAGTTGAAAGTTTTGTTGTAGAGGTCTTCGAGTTTTACGCGTTCGGCAAGTGAATAATTTTCTTGTCTTTTTCCGGTTGAAGTCCAGTCGAAATCTTCGGGCCGTGGTAATTCCTGGCGTATGCGATGGCTTTTGTGATGCTCAGGTTTAACTTCAACGGCAGGTTCGATGGCTGCTTCAACAACTACGGCAACAGGTTCTTCGGTTGCTGCTTCAACAGTTTCAGCAACGGCTTCAACTTCAGTTTTTTGTTCTTCAACATGTTCGTTCAGGTTTTCTTCGTCCTGAAATACCTTGTCCAGATCGTTTGTCATTAAAAATAATGTTATGGATGCTGCCTTAACATCCGGGTTAGTAATTTTAAATTTTTATCTGCAAATAAGTGATTATTAGGCATTAAAACCCCTACATGCAAAACCAGGGCGCAAAAGTAGATAAAAAAAATCATTTATTTTAGCTTTGATAAGCATTTTCTGGAAATTTAAGGGAATAAAAATGTATGGAAAATCCTCAACAGCCTGGCAATAGGTGAAAAAAGTTGTCAGGAAAATTCAGGGTTATTTTATTGTTTTTTAATGAGGGCTTTGTTGATTTTTTTGGCAATGAACGGGCCTTCATAAATAAAGCCCGTGTAAACCTGGACAAGGTCAGCACCGGCATTAAGTTTTTCGATTGCATCTTCAGGCGTAAAAATCCCGCCAACCCCGATAATCGGAAAAGCTTTGCCTGATTTTTCGGCAAGATACCTGATTACTTCTGTTGACCGGTCGGAAATAGGTTTTCCGCTTAAACCACCATTAGCGATTTCTTTTATCCGTACATCATCGGTTTGCAGATTTTGCCTCGAAACAGTTGTGTTGGTTGCTACAACTCCATCAATTCCGGTGAGCCTGACTATCTCGATAACTTCGTCGAGCTGTTTATTGTTAAGATCTGGCGATACCTTTAATAAGACTGGCTTTGGCTGAATTTTTGTGTGGTTGATTTCCTGGATTTTTCCGAGGATTTTCACCAGGCTATCCTGATCCTGAAGTTCATGAAGGTCGGTAATGTTGGGGCAACTCACATTAACCACGAAATAATCGACAAAATCGAAAAGTTCTTCAAAACAAAACACATAATCGTTAATGGCCTCTGAATTTGGGGTTAGTGTATTTTTCCCAATATTTCCACCAACAACAACATGGGTTTTGCGTTTTTTCAGGTTTTTAACCGCATTGTTTACGCCTCCGTTATTAAAGCCCATTCTGTTGATGAGTGCTTTATCCGGCGGCAGACGGAAAAGACGGGGTTTTGGATTTCCGGGCTGGCCTTTTGGCGTTACTGTTCCAATTTCGATAAAACCAAACCCGAAGTTCGAAAGCTCATTATAAAGCTCGGCCTGCTTGTCGAAACCGGCGGCAATGCCCACCGGATTTTTAAATTTCAACCCGAATACTTCTTTTTCTAGAAGTGGGTGGTTAACCTGTGTAAGTTTGTTAATTATTCTTCCGGCACCAGGAATCCGGAATAGTAATTTCAGACTAATTACCACAAAATGATGCACCAACTCTGGTGAAAACCGGAATAAAACAGGTCTGAAAATCGATTTGTACATGATCAATAAAGGTCTTTAAACCCAAAAAGAAAAGCTTATTCTTCTTTTGTTTCAGGAAGAACAGTTGTTGTTTCAGGAGCTTCGGTGGCGTCGGTGGCATCAGTAATTTCCTCCGCAACATCAGTATTTTCTTCCTCGGTAAAGTCGAGCATACCATGTTCCTGGAGCAGGTTGTACCAAACTACTAATTTCTTGATATCCGAAACATAAACCCGTTCTTTATCATAGGTTGGAAGGATTTCTTCCATAAATGCCTTAAGTTCATTGTTGGTCGCTTTGTTGCTGATAGCAGGTCCGCCATCATATTTTTCGAACACCTTTTTCAGGATATCTTTCAAAGGTAAATCCTCGTCGGTGGTAAAAATACTGATTTCGGCAAGGGAGCTGATCCTGTCATGCGAAAATGCCGGAAAGCGTTTTTTGTCAATCAGCGATTCAACAATTACGCCGCTTTTGGTTTGGGCAATCATGTTGTAAAGGCCTGGCTTTCCAGCAATAGCTAATATTTTAGTCAAATCCATAGTCACAAAGTATTATTAAATAAGCATTCAAATTTTTTATTTCCGGAAACTTACCTGGCTTCCGATTTATCGTTAATCACCAATAAACGGACTTATTCCGGTATAATTGTGAGGGGTAATTTTTTTCAATTCTGCTTTAATTTCATCCGAAACTGCCAGTTGATTGATGAAATCGGTAATCAGACTTTTTGTGATGAGTTGGTTGTTTCGGGTGAGGTTTTTCAAGGCATCATAAGGATTTGGATATCCTTCGCGACGTAAAATTGTCTGGATTGCCTCGGCAACCACGGCCCAGTTTTTTTCGAGGTCGTCGTGGAGTTTTTTCTCATTGAGCAATAATTTATTCAGACCATTAAACAGCGACTGGTAAGCGATGCTGGAGTATGCAAATGAAACCCCGATATTCCGGGTTACTGTGGAATCGGTGAGGTCGCGCTGAAGGCGTGAGATCGGGAGCTTTGAGGAGAAAAACTCAAACATGGCATTGGCCATCCCAAAATTACCTTCGGCGTTTTCGAAATCGATGGGATTTACTTTGTGGGGCATTGCTGATGAGCCAACCTCATCTTTTTTGATGGTTTGTTTAAAATATTCCATCGAAATGTAGGTCCAGATGTCGCGGCAAAGATCGATCAGGATGTTATTGATGCGTTTGAGCCCGTCGAAAAAGGCAGCCATATTATCGTAATGTTCAATTTGAGTGGTCACCTGCTGGCGCTGTAACTTGAGTTTGTCATCCAGAAAATCGTCGGCAAAAAGCATCCAGTTTATTTTCGGATAAGCCACGTGATGTGCATTGAAATTTCCGGTGGCACCGCCAAATTTCCCTGAAAACGGCACTGACTTCAAAATGTCGAATTGTTGTTCGAGGCGATCAACATACACATATAGTTCTTTGCCAATTGTGGTTGGTGTAGCCGGCTGACCGTGGGTATGTGCAAGCATGGGGACATCTTTCCATGAATTAGAAATCACAATCAGTTTTTCGAGGACATTGTTGAGATGGGGCCATACTTCGTTGCGATAGGCTTCGCGCATGGCAAGCGGCATGGCTGTATTATTAATATCCTGTGAAGTAAGCCCAAAGTGGATAAATTCTTTAAACTGACCAAACCCCAGATTGTCGAACTTATCCCGGATAAAGTATTCGACAGCTTTTACATCGTGATTTGTAACCTTTTCGTAATCTTTAACAGCCTGAGCATCACTTTCGGTGAAATTTTTATAGATGGCTCTGAGTGCCGGATAATGCCTGTGATCGAAGCCTTCGAGCTGGGGCAGCGGGATTTGGTAAAGTGAGATAAAATACTCAATCTCAACTCTTACCCTGTAACGAATAAGGGCGGCTTCTGAAAAATATTCATGAAGTTTTTCAACTTTTTTCCGGTATCTCCCATCGATGGGTGAAATGGCATTTAATTCAGTCATGTTTGTCATTGTATGGGCTAATTTTCAGGCAAAAATCCGAAAACTTTTCCATAAAACGGTCAAATATTCAAAAATATACTTTTCTGACTTTAAAGGGTGTCAGATTTTTTCTTTGGTATGAACGTTAAAATCGAACCGAAAGCCCAGGGTGTACACATTAAATTCACTATTTCCAAGATAGTCGATGCTGTCGTCAAATTTGCATTCGATGTAAACAATGGCTTTTGGGGTAAAATAATATTCGGAGCCAATCACCAGATATTTTAACTGAAAATTGTCGGCAATATAGGTATAGCTGCTTTTGGGGTTTTGAAAATTGAACCCGCCGATGATTGCTATTTTTTCTGTGGGGAGGTATTTCCCGAAAAACTCCAGCCCATTTGCAGCATAGCCGTTAATTAAAGCGGTATCGGGATTTGTTATTTGCAAAATGTCGAGTCCCTGTATGTTGTAATTGAGTCCTAAAAATAGCTTGTTATTACGAAATTGTAGTCCTGTTATCGAGCTTAGATTGTCGGGTTTTGACCCGGAAATAACACTCTGGGTTTCTTCATCAACCCGTGAATTGTAAATGGCGAAGCCAAATTTTAGTTGTTTAGTGATTTGCAAAATCAGCGAACCTCCATAGTTAGCAACATCACCGGTAAGCTGAGTTTGTAACGCAAGTTTTACAGGACCAAAATTATTTCGGTAAATCAATGCTTTTGAAGCCCTGCCAAGGCCGGTCCCACCGCCGTCGGTTCCTGAAAGATAGGTGCCGCTGCCCTGTCCGCCAAAAACATTAAACATATCCGTCCATCCCGACACATCATAATATGCACTCCATTGTTTTCCAAGGGTTAAGGTACCAAATTTTTTAAAACTGACCCCAAAAAATCCAAGTCTTGTATCGAAGGCATTTTTTGATGGAACAAATAAACCCTCCGAAACATTTTCCGCAGTTACCGCTCCCTGGTTAAAAGTGTAGTTATTTTCGACTGTATTGACTGCCCATTCAGTTTTTCCGAAAAAAACAAGGCCGTTTTTCAATTTTTGATTCATAAATAACCCAACACGAGAGCCATTATTCTGAACTTCGCAGTTCGACTCGTAAAATGCCAGGTGCGTGCTGAAACTTCCATAAAAACTGATGCTGTCGATAGCAGGAATTTGTTGGGCGAACCCATCGAAAAATAACAGGAACAGCGGGATTAAAATGATTTTCTGACAAATGTTTTTCATTAGATTTCCATTTTTATTGTAAGAACTCAGGATATTTTTCCAGATTTATTTTAGTGAGTAAAAGTAGAAAAAAGTAAATCAGTTAACGATTGCAGCAATATTTTTATTAATAAATAAATTATCTAAATACCTTTGCCGGCGATTAGTTTTACGAAAAATATCACTCAATTTTAACTCAAATGGATTCAAAAAAATTTGGTTTTCTAACCCGCGAAGTTCATGCCGGCGAATTTGAAGATGAACTGGGTAGCGCAGTTACTCCGATTTATCAGACTTCTACATTTAAATTTAAAAGTGCCGACCATGGAGCAGCCTGTTTTTCGGGTGAAGATGACGGATACATTTACACCCGCCTGGGCAATCCAACAATTAATGCCCTGGAGCAGGCAGTAGCGAACCTCGAAAGCGGCTACAAAGGAATTGCAACTTCTTCGGGAATGGCAGCCATTACAACGGTTTATCTTGCATTTCTGGGAAAAGGAAAACACATCGTTAGCCACAACGCAATTTATGGACCTGCCCGTGGGGTCATGGAAAATGTGTTTGCACGCTTTGGCGTTGAGTTTTCGTATGTCGACACAACCAACCTGGATGAGGTTAAGAAAGCCATGAGGCCTGAAACTGCGATGATTTATACAGAAACACCTGCAAATCCGACCATTGCCATCAGCGACATCAAAGCTTTGGCCGAAATTGCCCATAAGGCCGGTATTCCGCTGGTTGTTGATAATACCTTTTGCAGCCCTTATCTGCAGCGACCTATCGAACTCGGCGCTGATATCGTGGTACATTCGATGACAAAATTTATTAATGGCCATGCCGATGTTGTTGCGGGAATGATTGTTTCGTCCGAAAAAAAATATCACGACATGATGCGCCCGGTTATGACAAACATGGGCTGCAACATGGATCCACACCAGGCTTTCCTGGTACACCGCGGATTAAAAACACTCGCGCTTCGTGTCGAAAAAGCACAGGAATCAGCTATAAAAATTGCTGAATACCTCGAATCGCATCCTAAAGTTGATTGGGTAAAATTCCCGGGGTTAAAATCTCATCCACAGTACGAATTGGCAAAACAGCAGATGGATGGGCCTGGAACAATGATTTCGTTTGAGTTGAAAGGCGGCCTTGATGCTGGGAAAAGGCTGATGGATAATGTTAAACTGATACTCTTGGCGGTTTCTCTGGGCGGTGTCGAATCACTTATTCAGCATCCTGCTTCGATGACACATTCCAAACTTTCGCACCAAAAGAAACTGGATGCCGGTATTACTGATGGTCTTGTTCGATTTGCGATTGGGATCGAAGATGCCAACGATATTATTGCTGATCTTGAACAGGCGCTTGCAAAAGTGTAAAATCAAAATCCGATAACACTCAAAAAAGGCTGATTCTGAAATCAATTTTTCAGAATCAGCCTTTTTTCTTTATTGGAACTGGTCTAAAAATATGACGAATAAGAAATCAATGGGGCTAAAGCCCAGAATATCAAGAATATCAATAGCCCCGACCTTAAGGTCGGGGCTATTGAAAAACAGCCAGTTACCGGGCTTTAGCCCAAAAAAACAGTTTTAAGGCTGGACTTGTTATTCTCGGAAAAAGAATATAAAGTAATTTTAGGCCCTTAAATTAGTTTGGTAAAAATGAAATCCGGTTTACTTAAAATCTTCTGCTTTTTATTGGTGGCGTTGCTGATGCCAGCCTTTAACGGCGTTTTTGGACAGAAAGTTGCCGTTGTTTTAAGTGGGGGAGGTTCACGCGGAACAGCCCACATCGGGGTTTTGCGGGCACTCGAAGAAAATAACATCCCGATCGATTATATTACAGGAACCTCAATAGGGGCGCTGGTTGGAGGCATGTACGCGAGCGGCTATTCGACAGATGAAATTGAAGTATTTTTTACATCAGAAATGTTTGCCAGGTGGGCCAACGGTAACCTGGACCCAAAATACAGCTACTATTTTAAAAAAGATGCTGATGATGCAAGCTGGATAAGCTTTAACATCGATTTAAAGAAAAGTTTTTCGGCAATATTGCCAACAAATTTTATTTCGCCTGTTGAAATGGATTTCCAGCTCATGGAACTTTTTGCCGGAGCATCTGCTACTGCCGGCTATAATTTTGATAGTCTTTTCATCCCATTCAGATGTGTTGCCTCAGATATCGATTCCAACAAGTCGGTTGTTTTGCGTAGTGGTGATCTTGGAAAATCAATCAGGGCTTCACTCACTTTTCCATTTTATTTTAAACCTGTCGAAATCGACGACAAGCTGCTGTTTGATGGTGGGATGTATAATAATTTTCCATCGGATGTGGCCATTCGCGATTTTCATCCCGACATCATCATCGGAAGCAAGGTTTCGGGAAATTATCCGAAATCCGACCCCGACGACATATTAACCCAGATTCAAAACATGCTGATGTCGGATACCGATTTTAGCCTGAAAATTGATAGCAGCATCATGATCGAACCACCGGTTGTAAAAGTGAGCCTGGTTGACTTTTCAACAGCTAAATCATTCATACAGATTGGCTATGATGAAACGATCCGGCGCATGGATGAAATAAAGAAAATTGTGGGTCACCGCCATGAGGATTTTTATGTTGACAGTTTGCGGAGAAATTTCAATCACCGGAAACCAGATTATCGGGTCGACAGCATTTACATCAGCGGGCTTAATAAGGGTGAAGCAGCTTACGTTTATCAGACTTTGACGCATAAATCGCCAAACACAACCCTGGGTTTAATTGAGCCTGAATATTTTAAACTTGCCGCCGATGACAAAATCAAACAAATTGTTCCTTCGCTGAAATACGATGAGGCTGCCGGGAATTATGATCTTTTTCTTAAAATTAAACCTGCCGATAAATTTGTTACAAAATTTGGTGGTAATATTTCATCACGCGGGGCTAACCAGGCTTTTGTTGAATTGCAATATAAGCGACTGTTTCGTAATGCTTTGCAGGTGAGAAGCAATGTTTATTTCGGAAAATTTTATACCTCTGTTTTGCTGGGGACAAGGCTTGATATTCCGATAAAAATGCCGCTATCATTTGGAGCGCAGCTCGTTTATAATCATTTCGATTATTTTAAAAGCAGCATTCACTTTTTTGAGGATGTAACGCCTTCTTTTTTGGTTCAGGATGATAATTATTTCAGGGTCTTTGCCGCATTACCCGCCACAAACATAGGAAAATTAGTTGCCGATTTTACCATTGGAATTTTAGAAAACCAATACTATCAGGATAATTCGTTTACACGTGAAGACACCACCGACAAAACAAGATTCAGTTGTATGGCAGCTTCACTTTCGTGGGATATCAATACACTTAACCGAAAACAATATGCAACGGCAGGTGCCAGGTTTTTGATTAATGTTTCATACATCAATGGTGATGAAAAATTTACAAGCGGTTCACTTTCGGGTTCAAATGGTGACGAAATCAGAGATTCGCACCAATGGTTTGCAGCAAAAGTGGTCTGGGATAACTATTTCGAAAAAATTGGCCCCTTAACTTTTGGCTTTTATGGTGAAGTCCGGTTATCGACCCAGGATCTTTTTTCGAATTATACATCGAGCCTGCTTGCTGCACCTGCCTTTGAGCCGGTTCCTGAAAGCAAAAGCATTTTCCTCTCCAATTTCAGGGCTTACAATTATGGTGCTTTTGGTTTAAAAGCGATTTATAATCTTAGTAAACGATTTGACCTGCGCGCCGAAAGTTATCTCTTTCAGCCTTATGAGCAGATAATGGTTAACGACGAAAATATGCCCTATCTGGGGAAACAATTCGATGCCAGGTATTTTGCTTTTTCGGGTGGTTTGGTGTATCATTCTTTTATCGGCCCGATGAGCGTCACCTTTAATTATTTTGATAATCCCGAAGAACAGGCGTTTTTTGCTTTTAATATTGGTTACATCATTTTTAACGACAGGGCGCTTAAATAGATTTTTAACTAACGAAAACCAGCTTATGAAATATCTTTTTACTATCCTCATCATCTTAAATGTCCTTGTTTTAAGTGCACAAATATCAACTCCGGAAAGCGTTGCAAATCAGCAGGCGCTTGGTTCGGGTGAGATTTATTTTAAGTTCCGGATTGACGACCGGACTTCCCTCGAAATACTTACCAGAATTGTTTCCCTCGATCAGTTTGAAAATGGCGTTTGCTTTGCTTACGCCAACGAACAAGAGTTAGAGGAATTTAAAAAACTTGGAATCGAATTTGAAATTCTGCCACATCCGGGCAGCCTTCTCAAAGATCCGAAAATGCTAACTTCGATTGAGGATAAAGGCCTTTTGGCCTGGGATTTTTATCCCACCTACTCCGTTTATGTTGAAATGATGTACCAGTTTGCGGCAAATTACCCGGATTTATGCCAGGTTTTTAGTATTGGAACAACAGTTCAGGGACGTCAGTTATTGGTTGCAAAAATTTCGGATAATATTGCGGTTCGCGAGGCGGAGCCACAGTTTTTGTACACCGGGACTATTCACGGTGATGAACTTACAGGAGGAATCTTAATGCTCAGGCTAATTGATTACCTGCTTACAAATTACGGAACAAATGCAAAGGTTACCAATCTGGTAAATAACATCGAAATATGGATAAACCCCCTTGCAAACCCTGATGGAACCTATTATGGCGGAAATAATACTGTAAATGGCGCCAGACGCTACAATGCCAATTCGATTGATTTGAACCGCAATTATCCCGATCCGCAGGATGGCCA
>CAYOWJ010000035.1:14209-19592 GCA_964407625.1 uncultured Lentimicrobiaceae bacterium | reverse complement strand
CATTCTACATTCTACATTTCCCCGCTCCTCCCCTTTTCCAAAAATTGATATCAACCTCCTTCTCCACAACTTCTTTTCATAAAAATTCTTACCGCTTTGAGCAAATTCCAATTTTGTTGGTTTATCAGTAACAAAATTTAGCAACAATAAAAATCATCGAATAATACAAAACATGGATAATTACAATATCAGCGCAATGCTGGAAGAGTTAGGAATCAAGGCCGAAAACAATGGTGCTCATACAGGGCTTCGGTGGATCGAAACCAACGGTGAGCCGCTCGAATCGTGGTCGCCAACCGATGGAAAGCTCATTGCCAGGGTTAAACAAGCCACCTGGGACGATTACGAAAAAATCATTGCCAATGCACAGGAGGCCTTCAAAGTCTGGAGCCTTGTTCCTGCACCAAAGCGGGGCGAAGTGGTGCGACAAATCGGGAATGAGCTTCGAAAGTATAAAGAACCGCTGGGTAAACTGGTTTCTTACGAAATGGGGAAAGTTTACCAGGAAGGTTTGGGCGAAGTTCAGGAAATGATCGACATTGCCGACTTTGCAGTGGGGCAGTCGCGCATGTTGTACGGCCTCACCATGCACTCGGAGCGCGAAAAACACCGGATGTACGAGCAATATCACCCTTTGGGAATTGTAGGAGTAATCTCAGCTTTTAATTTCCCCGTTGCGGTGTGGGCCTGGAATGCGATGATCGCGCTCATCGCCGGTGATGTGGTCGTGTGGAAACCCTCATCAAAAGTAATGCTGTCGGCCATTGCGGTTCAAAATATTATTCAAAAAGTGCTTCACGAAAATAACGTGCCCGAAGGCGTTCTGAGCCTCGTAGCATCAAGTTCGAAATATGTTGGTGACGATTTTCTGGCCGACCGCCGCATCCCGCTGATTTCGGTAACCGGATCGACCAGGGTTGGAAAACGGGTGAATAAAATTGTGGGCGAAAGGCTTGGAAAAACCATCCTGGAGTTGGGCGGAAACAATGCCATCGTCATTTCGCAATACGCCAACCTTAACATGGCTTTGCGTGCCAGTATGTTTGGCGCCACCGCAACTGCGGGGCAACGATGCACCTCAACAAGGCGGCTTATTATCAACGAGGTGATTTATGATATCTTTAAAGAAAAACTGATAAAAGCCTATCAACAGTTGCGCATCGGCCATGCGCTCGATGAAAACACCCATGTTGGTCCGCTCGTTGATAAAACCGCTGTAACTTCGTTTAAATTAGCCCAGGAAGCCGTAATAAAACATGGCGGAAAAATTATTTACGGCGGCGCAACACTCGATGGACCGGGATTTGAATCGGGATGCTACGTTCAGCCTGCCATTGCTGAAGTTGAAAACCATTGGGAAATCGTTCAGGAAGAAACTTTTGCCCCGCTGCTTTATCTTATCAAATACAAAACTATCGAAGAAGCCATTGCCTTGCACAACAATGTACCGCAGGGCTTGTCGTCGGCAATTTTCAGTAAAAATATTCACGAAACCGAATTTTTCCTTTCACACGCAGGCTCCGATTGTGGAATAGCCAACGTGAATATTGCAACAAATGGCGCCGAAATAGGTGGTGCTTTTGGTGGAGAAAAGGAAACCGGAGGTGGTCGTGAATCAGGCTCTGACGCATGGAAAGCATATATGCGCCGGCAAACCAACACCATCAACTTTAGCAAGGAGTTGCCCCTTGCGCAAGGAATCAAATTTGATTTGTTTGACGAATAAATGAAAATGGCGGTGTTATTGCTTTCGCAGATAACACCGCCACTTTTTTTAGGTCAATAAGCTTCCATTATCGCCATTCGGCCATTTTCATCACCACGCCTATTTTTTTCTTACCATCAATTTTAACGATAACCGGTTTTTGAAAGCGGATGTGCCTGATAAATTCATCTTCATAAACAGCATCAAATTTCGCAAGATAATCGAGGTCGTAAAATCCATCTTTGATAAACGGATTTATTGTAAAATAACCGACGCGGAAGGAGGTCAGGTTCTGGAAAAAATGCGTTCCCTGGCTCGGGTCGATGCGGTAGTTTTTAAGTCCCGATTCGACGATAAGCCGGGCAGCCGATATTTGTGGCCATTTAACCGGTATGCCCAGCCACGGATCATTTGATCCCCAGCGTCCGGGGCCAACCAGAATGTAGTTTTTGTTTTCCGACAAAAAACGATCGTTAAGCTCGCCAACTCTGAGGGCGATTTCATGTGTTTGGGCAGCATCAAAACTCTCAGGTTTCACATACACAAAATCGAACAGGTTCTTTATAATTCCGTTGCCAAGCGCATTTTTTGCGGTGATCAGGGTTTCCTCGGGAGCAATTTCGGTCAGATCTTCATCGATACTTTCGCTGCTATCGACGATAGGCCGGATTTGTAAAAGATTAAAAATTACCGGCTGACCTTTTCGGACGTTTAAATCGGCAGCAAATTCAATTTCAATGCCCCGGTTCATTTCACGCTGACCGATTTCGAGAACGTTATGTAAAATGTCGGCAAGCGGAAACACATTGTGCCGCAGAATATTGGTGAAAGTGATCAGCCTTTTTCCTTTGTGCTGAACGCCGTCGCGAAGCATGTGATTGCTCGGATCGTACGTTGAGGCCACCCATTTGAGCGAATTGTCTTTTTCGGCATCATCAATCCGGAGTTTTAAAAGATTGATTGCGTCGTCGGTGCAGGGTTTAAAACTATCGGCGTTAAGATCGAGTGCAAAAAAACTCCGCTGAGTTTCTCTCAAAGCCATGTCGGGAGAAGTTAGCTGCAGAATTTTTTTTGGATATTTTGGCGAAAACCTCAGGGTATTGCCGCCATCAACTATATATTTTCCAAGGCCAAAAGCGATATTTGCGATACCATCGCGGGGCTGTTCAGGCTCGATGGGATAAAAATTTATCGAGCGCGCCACGCCTGAAATTGTCGGATAAAAGCGGTCGCCATAGCGCGAACCACAAACTTCCTGAAGCACGACAGCCATTTTTTCTTCATCAATAATATTTAAAGTGGCCATCATATAGGCCTTGCTGTCTTTGTAAAACGCTGAGGCGTAAACGCTCTTGATGGCCAGGCTAAGCTTTTGGATCATCAAACGCTCGTTGTCCTCAATTTTTGGGATCATGTAGGTCGAATAAATCCCGGCAAAAGGCTGGTAATGCGAGTCTTCAAGCAAGCTTGACGAACGGATGGCGATAGGATTTTTTGCTACCGAAATCAGGGTATAAAGGTCTTCATGAATCCTGAAAGGAAGCCTTGCAGCCACAAAAGCATCTAAAATCTCCTTGTCGCTGCTTCCCGAAAGGGCAATATCGTACAAATGGTTTTCCTCCATGAATTCGTCAAAAATATCGGTTCCCAGAACAACCGTTCGGGGAATGGTAATGATGACGTTGTCGAACATATCGAGCAGGTGGTTGCGCTTGATCATCGAATCGAGAAATGCCAGCCCGCGGGCTTTGCCACCCAGCATTCCTTCGCCGATGCGGGTAAATGTAAGATATTCGTCAAAATTATCGCGCCGGAATTCGGCAATTACGCCACGGCCTTTATGCATTCTGAATTTTGAAATCGCATCATACAGATAGCGCCTGATCTCATCGAGGTCTTCAAAATCTTCGGGCCTGAATTGTTTGATGAGATCAGCCAGGGTAAACAACGCCCTTGCCCGGAGCCATTTTGAAATATGGTTGCGGCTGATGTGGTAAAGAAATGAGTCGTCGGGGATATCAAACAAAACTTCCTGCAGGCTTTTGAGGTCGGTGGCCCGGCCGACTTCTTCGTTTGTTTCGGGATTTACAAACACAAATTCGCCAAAGGCAAAATACTCGGCGATGAAGGTGCGCAACTGAAGTGAGAGGTTTTTGGAGTTTTTGTTGATATAACCAACCTTCAGGGTTTTGGCCAACTCCTTGATGCCCATGTCGGACGATTGCAGCAAAATAGGCATATAAATGTCATCCTTTTTCACCAGTTCGCAGAACTTGGCGCCGGCAAGTTTATCGTGAATGCCGTTGCGTTCGTAACTCATGTCGCTGATAATGCCGAGGAGGTTATTTTTGTATTTGTGATAATAGGTGATGGCTTCTTCAAAATTATTTGCCAGCAAAATTTTGGGGCGGCCGCGCATCCTGAGCATTTTCTGGTGCTCATTAAGGCCCTCGGTCATAAAGGATTTCGACTGTTTATAAATGATTTTATAGATGGTTGGAAGATAGGAAGAGTAAAACCGCACCGAGTCTTCGACCAGAATAATGGCCTGAACGCCCACGACGTTGATGTCGTATTCGGCGTTCATCTCATCTTCGATAAGTTTGATGATGGCAAGCAGAATATCGGCATTGCCAAGCCAGCTAAACACATGATCGATACCTTTTAATTTTCCGCTGTGGATTTTTAGAGATATCTCCCGTGAAAACGGGGTTAGCAAAACTGCAGGAATGCCGGGTTTTTGTTTCCTGATTTCGATAATCGATTCTTCATCAAAAGCGCTTAGCATGAAAATGATCAGGTCGATATTCTGATCGTTTATGATGGCGATGGCCTCTTCCTTTGAGTTGGCCTGAATAAACTGCGGCGGATACCGGAGGTTGAGCGCAACATATTCGTTAAAAATCTGCTCATCAATGCGCCCGTCGTCTTCAAGGATAAATGCGTCGTATTTGCTGGCGATGAGCAATACGTGATAAATCCTTCGTTTCATCAGGAGGGTAAAAGGAGTATCGCTAAAAACGAATTTCCTCGACAACAAATTCCATTTTTCCGGCATAGCTTTTTGTTTTATCCCACAAAAATAATTTTTTTTAAACCGGAAGGAAATTATTCCTCAACTCAACTGCTGCTAACATCCCTTTCCGGAATGCGGTAATGGCTTGATTTTGTGTGAAAAGGCCGGGAATTTTACAGGTGAAATCCTGAAGAAATCCATAAATCATCAAAATTCCGATCAGCAGAAAATCCATTTTCAAATTAAAGATGACTTTCCGTTTACAAAGCTGATGCATCCTAAAAATCCTCAGCATCAATTTGCGAAACAATGATATAGTCGGTTTATTTAAACGACTGCATGTCGCACAATTTGCGGTAAACGCCTTTTTTATCGAATAATTCCGAATGGGTTCCGCGCTCAACAATTTCACCCTTATCGAGGACGATAATTTCGTTGGCATTCTGAATGGTCGAGAGGCGGTGGGCGATCACCACAGAAGTCCGGTTTTTCATCAGTTTAAACAAAGCATCCTGCACCAGGCGTTCCGATTCGGTGTCCAAAGCCGAAGTAGCTTCATCCAGAATCATGATTGGCGGGTTTTTGAGCACAGCCCGCGCGATGCTGATACGTTGCCGTTGTCCGCCTGAAAGTTTCGCACCGCGGTCGCCAATATTCGTCTG
>CAYOWJ010000035.1:10566-14109 GCA_964407625.1 uncultured Lentimicrobiaceae bacterium | reverse complement strand
GGCAAAAGATCGACCAGTGTGGATTTTCCGCTGCCTGAGGCGCCAACAATGGCAATCATCTTACCTTTTTCGATATTCAGATTGATGTTCTTCAACACAAATTCCTGCTCATACGAAAAACTGATGTTGCGATAATGAATGGATTCGATGAAGTCGGTTTTTGAGATGGCATCAGGTTTTTCGGTGATTACCTCGTCGGCATCAATAATTTCCTGGATACGCTCGGCCGAAGCCACGCCCTTTTGAATGTTGTAATAGGCCTCGGTAAAAGCTTTTGCCGGAACAATCAACTGCGAAAAGATGACCACATAAAATATAAAAACTGTGGGTTCGAGGCTGGCATTTTCGCTTAAAACCAATTGTCCGCCAAACCACAAAATCACCACGAGGACCAGCGTGCTCAAAAATTCGCTCATCGGGGAGGCCAGATCACGTTTTCTGAAAAGCCTGATCATGATTTTGGTGAGCTGGTTGTTTTGATCTTTAAACTTATTGTCAACAATTTCGATGGCATTAAAACCTTTGATGATGCGAAGGCCTGAAATTGTTTCTTCGATGATGGATAAAATAACGCCCAGTTTTACCTGGCTTTTTGCTGATGTACGCCGAAGGCTTTTTCCAACCTGGGCAATTAAAATCCCTGTAACCGGAAGTAAAATTGCAACAAAAACAGTCAATGTCGGGCTGATGATGACCAGCGAAATCAGGAAAACAACAATCGTCAAAGGCTCACGAAACATCATTTCGAGCGATTGCATGATCGACCATTCGATATTCATCACATCGTTGGTAATCCGCGACATGATGTCGCCTTTTCGTTTTTCGTTAAAATACGAAAGCGGTAAAATTAAAATACGGTGGTAAATATCGTTGCGGATGTCCCTGATGACGCCGTTGCGCAAGGGTGCCAGGAAAAACATGGCCAGATAACGGGAGAGGTTTTTGAAGAAAAACAAAATTACCACCATGAGCGAAATAAACATCAGCGCGTTGATTTCGCCCTGCTGGATGATAATTTTGCTGATGATGTAATTGAAATTCTGAACAATGGAATCGGTGGTAAATTCGAATGGCGGCGCCTGATGAACGAGGTTGGTTTTATCAAAAAGCAGCCTCAGAAAAGGCACAATCATCGAAAGCGAAAACAAATTAAAAAACACCGACAAAACATTGAAGAGCACGTTTAGCGCAACAAAGCCGGGGTAGTTTTTTACATATTTCAAGATCCTGAACAAATCCTTCATTTCAACTATTTATTTGAGCATGCAATGTTACGAATAATTAAGGAATGGCAATGGGAGTCGAAAGGCGTAAGGCGTAAGGCGAGAGTCGCCAGTCGGCAGTCGGCAGTAGGCAGTAATGACGATGAGTAATCAGTCGGGAGTCGGCAGTGGGCAGCAGGAGGTTTTATGGAATATGCTGCCTTAAAACAATTTTCCCTGTTCCGGAAGTTTAACTTTTCCAAGGTGCCGGTAGGCAAATTCGGTGGCTTCACGGCCACGCGGGGTGCGCATTAAATAGCCTTCCATAATCAGGAAAGGCTCGTAAACCTCCTCGATGGTTCCGGGATCTTCGCCAACAGCCGTTGCAATGGTATTTAAACCCACAGGCCCGCCACTGAATTTGTCAATAATTACCGATAAAATCCGGTTGTCCATCTCATCTAACCCGTGTTTATCGACGTTTAAAGCGGCAAGGGCATACTGGGCAATTTCTAATTTTATCGTTCCATCGCTTTTTATCTGGGCAAAATCGCGGACACGCCTGAGCAAAAGATTGGCAATACGTGGCGTTCCGCGGCTGCGGCGTGCTATTTCTTCGGCAGCCTGCCCAGAAATTTCAACTTTTAAAATTCCTGATGAACGGATAATGATTTTTTTCAGGATTTCGGCGTCGTAATATGATAGCCTCGAATTTATTCCAAACCTCGACCGGAGCGGCGCTGTCAGCAGGCCCGAACGGGTTGTTGCGCCAATCAACGTAAACGGATTTAGCGTAATCTGCACACTGCGTGCGTTTGGGCCACTTTCGATGAGGATGTCAATTTTATAATCTTCCATGGCCGAATACAGGTATTCTTCCACAACCGGACTCAGGCGGTGAATTTCATCAATAAAAAGTACATCGTTGGGTTCGAGATTCGTGAGGAGACCAGCCAGGTCGCCGGGTTTATCCATCACCGGGCCGGAGGTTACTTTTATTCCAACACCCAGCTCATTGGCGATGATGTACGAAAGCGTGGTTTTGCCCAATCCCGGAGGGCCATGCAACAAAGTGTGGTCGAGGGCTTCGTGGCGCTTTTTGGCTGCTTCAACAAAAATCTTCAGATTTTCGACCACCTGACCCTGCCCGGCAAAGTTATCGAAGAAAGTAGGCCTTAATTCCTGTTCTATTATTTTATCACCAGCGCTAAGATTTTTACCTGCTGGATCGAGGTTGTCATTCATCGGCATCGAATTTTCAACAAAATTAGTATTTTACAAATTGGATAATCGTTGCCGGTGAATTTCTTATTTTCATAAAAAGCAGTTCTATGTTATTGATTCAATTTATCTTAAATAAAAGCATCAATAAAATGTATCAATAAAAAAAATTGTAATTTAGCCAACTAAAGTAAAGCAGTTGTTTTGATGATGATGAAGGTTTTGAATGTTGTGAAAATCAAGTAATTCTCAAAAAAAATGAAAAGAATAGTTGTTGCAGTAGATTTTTCGAGTGGTTCGATACATGCGTTGGAATATGCCATCAATATTGCCAATAAAGTGCATGCTGAAATTATGATGATCTGGGTGGACAAAGAGCCTGCTCCCGAATCGATTTATTCGGCGGACACGCATAATTACCGCGATGAGGTTATTAAAAGGTTTAATGAACTGGTTGCAAAATACCAGCCTTTGTGTACCGGTGGCAAATTAGAGTTTAAGCTGAGAAAAGGAAAGATTTACTATGAAATCGTAACCACTGCAAAAACAAAAAAGGCCGAATTGATTGTGACCGGATCGCACGGCGTTTCGGGTTTTGAGGAATACTGGATTGGCAGCAATGCCAACCGGATTGTTGCCAGTGCCAGTTGCCCCGTGATTACGGTGCGAAACGGTTTTGACATAAAACAGAACCTCGATAATATCGTAATGCCGATTGACAACTCCAACCATACGCTGCTTAAAGTTCCTTTTACAGCCCAGGTTGCTAAAATATTTGGCGCAAAAGTTCATATTCTGGCCATCTATTCTACAAATCTGAAAACCATGCATCAGCGTGTTGAAAATTATGCGGAAAAAGCTAAGAAGTATTTCGAAAAGGAACAAATCGATTATGTAACCGAAACCATCGAAACTCAAAATTCGACCAAATCCACCATCGACTACGCACAATCGTTAAATGCCGATTTAATTTCGATTGTCACCGAGCAGGACGAACGCAACGAAACCGGCTTAATCGCGCCCTGCGCCCAGCAAATGGTTAATCATTCGCCAATCCCTGTTTTAAGCGTGCATGTAGCCGACAAAATACAGACACTCAAGCTTTTTGACCAGATCTAAA
>CAYOWJ010000035.1:8008-10466 GCA_964407625.1 uncultured Lentimicrobiaceae bacterium | reverse complement strand
ATTGGAAGAATGTGACAATTCGATAATGTGACAATTCGACAATGAGAAGATTGGAACCCCGATAGCTATCTGGGGGAAGAATGGAAATTGACAACGACCCACCACCAACTGCCCTATTATAACTTCTAACTAACTTTCAACTCCCGACTTCCAACTGGCGACTGGCAACTGCCCACTCATGCCTTACACCTTATGCCTTATGCCTAAAAGTTAAAAACTAAAATCAACAGCCTTCCAGCCTTCAGCGGTGAACAGCATTAATTTTTCAAAACCTGATTCTTTTAATTGCTTCCTGGCAAAATCATAATACCCGTTAAGTTCTTCAGGCCGGTGGGCATCCGAATTTAAGGTGACCGGGATTCCCATTTTGTGAATCATCGCAAGTACTTTTTTTCCGGGAAACAGTTCCTCCGAACGACCTTTGTAAAGCCCTCTGGTGTTTACTTCGACAATAGTTCCTGCTTTAGCAATCACATCAAGGGTTTCCTGCAACTGATGCTCGTACCAGGCTTCATCTTCATTGAAAAAACGGTTGTTGTTGTGCATTTTTATCTTGTCGAGATGGGCAACGATATCCGGTTTTTGGGTGGTGATCATTTCACGGATCTGGCCAAAATAACTTTCAACGGCAAACTTGATGTCGTTTTTAAAAATATTGAATAATCCTTCATCATAGGTTTCCCGCCTTGGCCCGTCGATAAACCAAAGCGCATCCTCATTTGGGTTTTTCACCAGATGAACGCCGCCAATCACATAATCGAGACCGGCTTTATTTTTAAAAGTGCTGTATTTCTTGGTAACTCCGGGGATGTAGTCAATTTCGAGGGAGAGAAAAACATTGATTTGCCCTTCATATTTCTTTTGAAGACGGCGGATTTCGGTGGCGTACTCGAGTAAATACTTATCATTTAAGATGGCAAACCTGTTCTCGAAAGGCACCGGCGCATGGCTCGAAAAGCCAAGCGTGAAAAAGCCAAGTTTGATAGCTTCCAGAATGTAGGCTTCGGGATCGGTGGCACCATCGCAAAAATTAGTGTGGGTGTGAAGATTGAAGATCGGGTGTTCAGGCATGATCATAAAGTATGCGTTAAATTAGTTTGATGCGTTTTTAGCTTAATAATTCATCGGTTTCGATGGCAGAAACAATTTTGTAAACCTTGTCCATCCTGCGCACAATGTCTTTTACAGGAATGGAACAGTTTGATCCTTTTTCGGCTTTCGACACCGGTTCGAGTTCAAGCCTGATTTCGGAAACGGTAGCTTCGTAAACCCCGGTGGTAGGGCCGTGAATCTGGATATCATCACCAATATTCAAATCCTGGGCTTCGAGTTTTATTTCGGCAACACCAAGTTTCGTAAAATAATTGGTGACCACGCCGGCGTAAACCTTTTTTTTGCTGGCAAGCGAGCCATAATTTTCGGTCCATTCGCCAAGTTTTTTTCCCATGTAATAGCCATCCCAAAAACCCCGGTTGTAAACTCTTTTCAGTCTTTCTTCCCAGATGGCGATATTTTCGGGGGTATAATTTCCTTCACAAACGGCGTTGGCAGCTTCGCGGTAACACTGGCTCACCACTTTTACATAATCTGCCGACCTTCCTCGACCTTCAATTTTAAGGACTTTTACCCCGGCTTTGAGAATTTTATCTAAAAAACCAATGGTTTTCAGGTCTTTGGGCGACATGATGTATTCGTTGTCGATTTCGAGTTCATGTTCGCCTTCTAGGTCGGAAACTTTATAGCCACGACGGCACAATTGCAGGCAGGCGCCGCGGTTTGCCGAATGGTTCATATTATCCAGACTCAGATAACATTTGCCCGAAACGGCCATGCAAAGCGCACCATGGGCAAAAATCTCGATCTGGATCAATTTCCCGGAAGGCCCTTTGATTTGCCGTTCTTCGATCTGACGGGTGATTTCGGCAACCTGCACCAGGCTCAGTTCGCGTGCGGTAACCATCACATCGGCAAAGAGCGACCAGAACTGCACCGCCTCGATGTTGGTGATGTTGGTTTGTGTTGACATATGCACCTCAACATTTTGGGAGCGGGCATATTGAATCACCGAAATATCGGAGGCGATAATGGCCGTAATTTCGTTTTGCTTTGCGGCATTGATGATTTCTTTGACCTCATCAATTTCCTTGTCGAAAATAACGGTGTTGAGCGTGATGTAGGAGCGGATGTTGTTTTGGTGGCAGATTTTGGAGATTTCGGCCAGGTCGTCGAGCGTAAAATTTTTGGATGAGCGGGATCGCATGTTTAGCTTGCCGATGCCGAAATAAACAGCATTAGCCCCACCCTGGATAGCTGCCATCAGCGATTCGTACGAACCCACCGGAGCCATTATTTCGATATCTTTTGCTGTCATTTTAAACCCATAAATTTATGGGTAAAAATACACCATATTCTTTAACAGCATCTTAAAAATCAGAAAATGGCTAAGCATCAGGACAGG
>CAYOWJ010000035.1:0-7908 GCA_964407625.1 uncultured Lentimicrobiaceae bacterium | reverse complement strand
AATGTTTTAATGCCGTTTCAATTAAATCGTAAGTGTTGTCAACAAAAACATATTTTTCGGCGTTAAAATCGCCGGTATAAACCACCTCACCGTTTTTGTTGATGATAACAATTGCAGGCACAGCTTCGATTTTAAGCAGTTCCCTGATTTGATTGGCTGAATGGTTATCGGTGTAAAGTGTTTTAAAAGTATATGAAAATGTGCTTGTGACTTTTTTAACCGCACTCAATTCCTCTCTGGGTTGAATTAAATTGACGGCATAAAATTCAATTTCTGTTTTTGCTGCATATTTCTGTTTTATCCTGTCGAAGTCAGGAAATTTTTTAAAACAAATGCCACAACTCGTGCTCCAGAAATCCAACACCAAAATTTTCCCGGACTGATTGTTCAGAACGAAAGGCTCCCCGTTTTCACTGATGAGTTGAATAGGGGGAGCATCAAAACGATCAGCATTATTTTTGCTAAACGAATAAGCAAGCCAGTTTGGCATTCCGAAATAACCCAATAAAAGGACAATCGTAATGCTCGCTGAGATGTAAGTCAGTATTAATGCCTTTGACATCCCATCCGCAAACAATTTATTAAATAGCAGTCCGGTAAAAATGCTGATCAAGGGCAGAAATGCGATGGGATAAATATGAGAAAAGCCATGAGCGACAGCATACACAGCATAAATTGACAAAAAAGGCAAAACCACGATTGTGCCATAAATTAATCTCGAAATTCTGAAATTCTTACGATAAAGTAAACCAACAAGTAAATAGGTTATTCCACAAATTACAAACTGATTCAACCAGTTAAGGGCACCCGAAAGCAAAGATATCGAAAGGCTTACGGCAACAATTAATAAGATTAATACCCGGTTTTTCATTCTGATTTGGTTATTGTTTAGGTGGGGAGTCGTTGTGGTTTTTATCAATAAATCAGTATTTTTTAATAAATCGACATAAAAAACCCCCATTAATTATCCTTAAAAAATCATTATCGAATTTAGTGTAAACGTAATACAAATTTCTTATTGCCAGATTCTCGAGTGGGGAAATTAAACCTGACAGCGTCCGAAGGACCAGTCTGTTTAAAAGGAGAAAAATGTAAAATGTTCGATATCGAATTTTCAATGCCCAATTAGGGGCGTTCGTGAGGCAATTCTCATTTTTCATTATTCTCGGTTGGTTCTGGCTCACTTACTACTCCTATTAAATCAATTCTTGCCCATCGCCCTCATTTTGTTACTTTTGCAGCCGAAACTAAGATAATGATGAAACTGCTCACATCCGAAAACTGGAAAGACTACGAATTAATCGATTGCGGCGACGCTGAAAAATTGGAGCGCTTTGGCGAATATATGCTTATCAGGCCCGAGCCACAAGCCATCTGGAACCGAAAGCTTACCACTGGTGAATGGGAAAAAATGGCCCATGCACGGTTTGTCCGTGATATAAAAGGATCCAATCGTTTTGGGGAAAACGAAAATGGCGGCTGGACATTCCTGAAAAAAATGCCTCAAACCTGGCAGATTTCTTATCAGAACGTCGATTTCCTGCTCAAAATCAAACTGTCGCTCACTTCGTTCGGGCACATCGGTGTTTTTCCGGAACAGGCGCAAAACTGGGATTTTATCTATAATTCGACCAAAGAAATCATTGATCTTAAACCCAGGATTTTAAACCTTTTTGCCTACACCGGCGTTGCCTCTCTGGCCGCACGTGCTGCCGGCGGCGACGTTACCCATCTTGACTCGGTAAAACAGGTGGTGCGCTGGGGCAGCGAAAACATGCAGCTCAGTAACCTTGCCGACATTCACTGGGTTGTTGAAGATGCGCTGAAATTTGTGACGCGCGAGGTAAAACGCGGAAAAACCTACCATGGAATCATCATGGATCCTCCGGCATACGGACGTGGACCGGACGGCGAAAGATGGCGCATTGCCGACAGCCTGAATGAAATTGTGAATCTCTCATCAAAACTCCTCGAGCCAAAGCACAGTTTTTTTGTGCTCAGCCTCTATTCGATGGGATTTTCGGCGCTCATCGGCCGCAATATCACCGAAAGCTGTTATCCCGGAGTCGAAAAAGATTTCGGCGAATTGTTTATCCAATCCAAAGGAAATGTCAGCTTGCCTTTAGGGACTTACCTCCGATTTAAAAAAGCGTGATTAAAATAAATGAGTTTAGCCTGACTATGCGAAACCTTAAAGGTTTTCATTTTCAGCCTGACAATGGAACTTTTCTCAGATTTTAAAAATTATGAAATTTACAGTAAAAACCGGTGAAACATTGTTCGAGGCGCTTCAGGCAATGTACCCGCAATCGTCCAAACAAAGTTTGCGAAAAATGATACAGCACAGCGAGATAAGCTGTAATGGCGAACCTTTGAAGCTGCCAAAAGATCCTGTTAAGCCAGGCGACGAAATTGTGATGGAAGTCCGTCCCGAAAAGGAAATCTGGCAGGTATATGGTCATAAAATCGAAATCCTTTTCAGAGATGAGGATTTTCTTATCGCCAATAAACCTGCCGGAATACTAACAAGCGGAGAATCGACTGCAAAATCGCCGACATTTCACAAATTGCTGGAAACTGCGCTAAACGAAGACGAAAAGTACCGTCAGCGTTTATTCATCGTCCATCGCCTCGATCGTGAAGTTGGTGGACTGTTGATTTTTGCGCTCAGCGATGAAGTGAAGGAATTATTGAAAGAAAACTGGGCGAGGGTGCAGAAAACCTATCTGTGTCTTACACAAAATAAACCTGCAAAGGAAGAGGGAACCATCCGCTCGTGGCTTAAAGACGGGGCAAAACAGAAGGTTTTTTATTACGATCATGAAATTCCGGATTCGAAATACGCCATTACCCATTACAAATTTGTAAAAACCATCGGAAAATATCATCTGTTGGAAGTAATTCTGGAAACCGGAAGGAAAAACCAAATACGTGTTCACATGGCCGAAATGGGCTGCCCTGTTGTTGGTGACTGGAAATATGGTGCCGATAAAAGTGTAGAAAGGCAAATACGGCTACTTGCATGGAAAATTGAGTTTAACCATCCGGTTACCGGCGATCATATCAAGGTTGAAGCCCCGGTAACCAGGCGTTTTTATTATCCTTCGGATAAAGAGAATGAAAAATACAAATAAACGCCACTTACTTTGAAGAAGTAGCCACCCTGGCTATTTTTGAATTTGATTATAATAATCCACCACGACTTTCAGGTCGTTTTCGGTTTTCATTCTGATGTTGTTTTGTTTCATAAACTTTTCCACCTTTTCCTGATCTTCTTGAAAACAGGTTAATAATTCCTTTTTGTTGTGGCTTGCCTTCATTGCCGGGGTTTCGCCAAACTGAAGATAACAGTTGCAATCCCTCAAAAATTCTGATTCATCAACAGATGACATTGTTTCGGCTTCCTGTTCATCGATAACATGATACAAAACAACCCATTTTTTTAAGATACGGCAATTGCCCTCGCTGATCAGCTCAAAATAACCTTTCCCGGTTTTTTCGGGAGCATCGTAACTGGTGAAAATAAACGTTTTACCGCCAAAACTGATTTGTTCGATATCTTCAGGATTGGCGATTGCCACAGTATCGTTACCTTCGATAAACTGCATTTGCTGAGTGTAAAGATTGTAGCGGTACTTTTTCCCTTTTACCGGGTTTTTATCCTTCATGATAATTGTGCCATCGAGCCATTCATCAAAAAGATAAGGGCTGCCCGGCGTTCCATTTAGTGTCCTTTCGCCGGATGTGCCACCAGAATGCGGTACAGTGGATGGTTGACTAAAATCACTTTCTTTAAGTGGCTCCCCAATGATCACACTTTTTCTTTTTGATAGCTCCTGAGCCTGACAAATGCTGCAAACTACAAGCATACAGATGATGCCAATTATTGCTTTTAATGTTTTCATGACCTTAGATTTTTAATGTTTAACATCAACTAAACAACGGCAAAAGGTACAAAATTTCGCCTTCAAAAACAAGGATTAGCCTACATTTGTCGAAATTTTAAAAACAAAACACATTTAATGCTGCCACTTGCGCCATTGCTGAGCGACCAAACACCGTTTTTTAAACTGTTGATATTAATCATGATCATCATTATTTCGGCACTTTTCACCATGCTGCTCGGGATATTGGTGCTGGTTCCGTTTTATGGTACCGACATCATGAACCAATTGTCGGTTGCCACAAGTATGGCTGATGCTTCGGATATTGCCATGATGAAATTTATGCAGGTGGTAAACCAGTTCGGGATTTTCATCATTCCGGCAATAATTTTTTCCTACCTCGAAAGCCGCAAAATCCCGCAGTTTTTACAACTCGACAAAGCACCCGATTTTAAATCGTTTGTGTTGACGGCGATGGTGGTTTTTACCCTTTTACCTTTTACTCATTGGCTTTTAAGCATCAACGAGAACCTGCATTTACCTGAATTTTTGAGTTCGCTCGAAACATGGATGAAAAACAGTGAAGAGTCCGCCGCAAAATTAACCGAGGCTTTTCTTAAAACTGAGCAACTGTCAGGCCTCTTTGTAAATATTCTGATTGTTGGCGTTCTGGCTGCTGTTGGCGAAGAGTTACTGTTCAGATCGGTGCTTATCAGATTGTTTGGCAGCTGGTTTAAGAATATTCATCTTGCAGTTGTTGTTTCAGCATTACTTTTCAGTGCTTTTCATCTTCAGTTTTACGGGTTTTTACCACGGTTAATGCTTGGGCTGCTCTTCGGCTATTTGTTTGTCTGGTCAGGAACTGTCTGGCTGCCAATTATCGCTCATTTTGTCAATAATGCTTCGGCAGTGGTTGTTTATTATCTTTACAACACAGGAAAAATTACCACCGATGCTGAGGATTTTGGCTCTACCGACAATTGGGAGGTTCTGGTGTTAAGCCTGATTGGTTCGTTTATTTTGCTGTCGGGTATTATTTATTTTGAGCGAAATAAATCCCAAAAACCAGATAACGAAAGCGTCCCCGAGCAATTTTGAAGAAAGTGTTTTTCCTACCCCCTACCCCTGCTTTATGAATTTTTAAACCTTAAACGGTTCCGGGTTTTTAACAAAAGGATGGTTTTGTTGTTACTTTTGTGTTGCCTTTTGGCGATAATTCATAACTAATTAATTTTAACTCTCTCTATTATGGATAATTCTGCTCGTATTACTTTGTTAAATTTCAAAGTTCTGAAAATTTTACTAGTTGGATTTGTGATTTTGGCCCAGTCCCTTGAAGGTATTTCTCAAAACAACATAAAATCTGATGAAACGGATGCTGTAGGTGGTTTCGGATATCCTCCCACATGGAACCCGATACATATTAATCTTGCTGTCAACCCACATTTCGTTTGGATTACGGTGGCGGCTAATCCCCGGATAAATTCTATTCCGCTCGTTGAAGGGGATTATATCGGGGGGTTTTTTATTGATGATTACGGACAAATGCAGTGTGGCGGCGCTTATTATTGGAAAGGTGACTCAACTACTGTAATTAAGCTTTTTTTTGATGATGCTGCTACACCTGAAAAAGACGGTTTTAGTTATGGTGAATTGCTCAACTACAAAGTTTTTTCGTGGACAACTCAAAAAACCTACGATGTTGACATTTTTTCCTATGATCCGGAATTTTCTTCTGCAACCTGGGCTCCGCTTGAGACTTCGAAGATAAATAATATGCAGTGCCTGGAGGTTTTTGACGCTTATGCTACAGCAAATCCTAATCCTGTGTGTCTGGGTAATCCGGTTACTTTGGCAGGAAATATTTTTATCGGAACAACCGGAAATTACACTTTCAACTGGACATCAAATCCAACGGGATTTTCTTCAAATCTTCAGTATCCCCCGGCTGTTACTCCAATCGTCAACACCAGTTATTTGTTGTCGGTTTCTGATGGTTCAAATAGCTCAACTCATCAGGTTTCGGTTTTGATAAACCAGAACCCACAGGTAAATGCCGGCTCCGATATTACGATCTGCGCCAATCAAACTGCCCAAATCGCAGGATCTGCCACAAATTATAGCTCACATTTATGGACCACTTCCGGAAACGGTACTTTTAATAATGCCGGATTACTTAACCCCATTTACACTCCAGGCAGCCTTGACAAACAAAATGGATCAGTAGTACTGACATTAACCGTTCAGCCATTACAAGGCTGCACAGCGACCGCAATCGACCAAACAACCGTCACTATACTTCCGTTGCCTACGGTAAATGCAGGTCCGGATAAATCAGGTTGCAAAGGCAGCCCTGTCTCCCTGAATGCAACTGCCACCAACTTTTCCACGGTACAATGGACAACTGCAGGGGACGGAACGTTCAGCAATGCTCAAACTTTGAATCCTCAATATTATCCGGGAAACGGCGATATTACAGCAGGAAATTTTACACTTACCGTTTTGATAAATGCAACAACACAATGTACCGGAACTGCCAGCGATCAGATTAAGATAACTTTAATTAATCCGCCAACAGCAAGCGGGCCTGCAAACCGGACGCTTTGCGAAACAACTCCCACAGTAACGATAAACGGATCAGCCACAAATTACAGTGCTGTTTACTGGACTACAGCCGGGGATGGAACGTTTACCAATCCAAATATTTTGGTTGCTGTTTACGCTCCCGGTACAAACGATAGGCTAAACGGAGAAACTACTGTAACTTTAAATGCAGTGCCAAATTCTCCATGCACAGTGGCTGCTACAAAAAATGTTATTATATTCATTAAAAGAAATCCGGTTATTGATGCCGGAAGCACAAACGTAGTTTGTCAAGGCCAAAGTTTACAATTAAACGCAAGCGCAAGTTATTCCAGTACACTTCAATGGACCTCATCTGGTAACGGGGGTTTTAATAATCCTTTTATCATTAATCCTATTTACACGCCCGGTCCCGCTGATATTGCTGCCGGACAGTTTACACTTACCCTTACAGGAACAGCTCTTTTACCATGTACCCTGAGTGTTTCTGACAATTTGCCTGTGCAAATTATAGGGCCTCCTGCGGTGCAGATAAATACGTCTTCTAACCAAACCTTTTGTACACCGCCTTCATTTCAATTAAGTGCTTCTGCCACCAGTTATGATCATTTGCTTTGGGCTACTTCGGGGAATGGCACCTTCAGCGATCCTGCCGTTTTAAATCCGTTTTATACTCCCGGAACAGCCGATCTATCAGGGTCACCGGTAACACTTACATTAACTGCCTTTGCTGTTACTGGTTGTGGGTCAAATGCCACTAAACAGATTCTGGTAACATTTTTTGCAAACCCATCTGCCAATGCTGGTTCCGATGTATCAGTCTGCCAGGGCAGCACCCACACACTGGCCGGGACAGCCACAAACCAGGCAAGTGTTTTATGGTCAACTTCCGGAACCGGGACTTTCAGTTCGACAAGCTCACTAACCCCGGTTTACACGCCTGGCGCTGCTGATATCACCGCAGGAACTGTAACTTTAACTTTAACAGCTTCGGCAGTTTCGCCTTGCACTGCGTCTGTTTCTGATGGTAAAATTCTTGTCATTCAAAAAACACCAACAGCCAATGCGGGTTCTGATGCAACAATCTGCCAGGGCAGCACCCACACGCTGGCCGGGACGGCAACAAACCAGGCAAGTGTTTTATGGTCAACTTCCGGAACCGGGACTTTTAGTTCGACAAGCTCACTAACCCCGGTTTACACACCCGGCGCCGCTGATATCAATGCAGGAACTGTAACGTTAACTTTAACAGCCTCGGCAGTTTCGCCTTGTACTGCTTCAACCTCCGACAATAAAATTCTTACAATCCAAAAAACGCCAACAGCCAATGCCGGAAACGATGCAACAATCTGCCAGGGCAGCACCCACACGCTGGCCGGGACAGCAACAAACCAGGCAAGTGTTTTATGGTCAACTTCCGGAACCGGGACTTTCAGTTCGA
>CAYOWJ010000034.1:12118-19816 GCA_964407625.1 uncultured Lentimicrobiaceae bacterium | reverse complement strand
GAATGTTTTTCATGCCTTCCGACGCCTTTTTCATTTCATCTTCGAGATTTCCGTTCCCGACAAACACAAAATGAAGCTTATCATTTTTTATCTGCTTTGCAGCATTTATAAGGATGAGCGGGTTTTTCTTCGATTCAAATTTCCCTACAAAAAGCACGATAATATCATCATCTGTAAAACCCAACTCCGTTCTCCATTTTCTGGCGTCTGCTTTGTAAGTTCCATCGCTGTCCGAAAAGCGGCTGTTATCAATGGCGTGAGGCGCATAAAATAGATGGTCGTTTTTAAAACCGTGCTTTAAAAAATATTGCCTGTTGTTTTCGCCAACATAAAACGCGTAATCTGCCCTGCGGTAAATCCATTTCAGAACAAGCCTTCTGATAAGCTGTTTTGCGCCGCCGGTTTCGTCTAAAAGCGTGGAATCGCCGCGGAAATAAACCGGAATTTTTCCTTTAAAAAAACGCATCGCATCATAGTGCGCCTTGTAATTCCAGCCATAAACCAGCAAAGCATCTGCCTGCCAATCCATGATGGCATTTATCAGATTGGGGCAAACAATTCCCTTAAAACTCTGAGGACCGGGGTTTGGCGAAATATTTTCGATAAATTCATACTCATAACCTTCCAAAAGCGGAATGTCCCACTGAATTTGTTTTCCAAAATCCTTGTCGAACAATGATTCGCGGCTTTGGCTCCAGGTATAAAAAACTTTTATTTCGATTATTTCGGATTTCGCCAGCAGCGCAAACAGCGGTGCGTTGTACTGGATGGGGTGCGAACTGATGATGGCCAATCTTTTTTTCATGAATTCGCGAGTATTTTGTTAAAAAAATCAACCTGTTTGCGGGTGGCTTCACGCGCGGAGTAGGGTTCAAATTCATCCCAGTTAGTATCGGGGGTGAAAGGTATTCTGGCAAGAAATTCCTGATAAACTTTTAAAACGCTTGTGGCGAGTTTTTCTTCCGGTTCATCGTTGGCAAACGTTGCACAGGTTCCTGCGCGGGTTTTATCAAGAATTTCGACCACGCTGCTGTTTTCGTTAAAAACAGCAATCAGCGGTTTTTCGGATAAAATGTACGGATACAATTTTGAAGCCGTGTAATTGGTGTCGGTAGAACCGGGAATGATCAGAATATCGGAATCCTTCAACACCTGCAAAGCTTCAAAATAAGGCAGGCGGTTGGTGATCTCGATAACCTGGCTTTCCACGCCAAATTTCATTGCAATGGGCTCGATGGTTTTCAAACCTTTGCCATCGGCGGCATAGCTTGTCCCTACAAAAAACATCCTTATTTTTGAGAACAGTTCCGGGTTTTCTTCCAACCCTTTTTTTAATCCGCCAAAAATTCCGCTTAGCGCGAAATTCATGTCATGCCCTCCCCTGCCGATGTACGCAAAATTAATGTGACCGTCGCCTTTGGTGAAAAGGCTGTTTTTTAATGCGGATTTTTCCAGAATTTCAAAATCAACTTTGGCACCGCCAAACGGAATTACGGTGCACATTTGGGGTTTGATGTTGGCGTATCTATCCATGAGTGTTTTCGGGTATCCCGGCGAAACCGAAACAATCCCGGCAACTTTTTTCATGGTGGTAGCTTCGAGATATTTGTCCATCCGATAGGCAAACCAGAATTTTGGTGGGCGTTCGTTTTTGGGTTTATCCAGATAAAAATCGTTGCGCCACGGGTCCTGCATGTCGATAATAAAAGGTATTCCGAATTTGTGTTTCCAATATTTTCCAAGAACCATCACCGGAAAAGCTGTGGTTGAAAAATAGATTAAATCGTATTTGTTTTTGCGGATGAGCCTGTTGCCGGCTTTCAAAAAGAAATAAAGCGAGCGGTAGCCAATATTTCCGAGGCCGAATTTGCGGGTATATTTCGAATCGAAAGCTTTGAGATAATGAACATCGCTATCGTCGGGAATGGTTTTGATGAGCATCGGGTCCTGGCTCATTTCAACAAATTCGGGTTTCACGGCCAGTACGGTAGCTTTCCAGCCCATGCCTTCGAAAAACGGCAGGCTTTGCCTTACCCGGTGCATGTCGGCAGCATTGATGGGTGGAAAATTAGGAGAAATGATGAGTACTTTTTTCATTGGCATTTAGGCTTTTTTTCAGATAACTTCATTAACCCAGCCCACCAGCCATTTTTCCTGCTGTTCCCAGCAATATTTGCTGGTGGCAATGGCAAGTGCTGATTTTTTGGCATTTTTGAGGGTTTCTTTATCCCCGATCAGGGCATTTATTTTTGATGATAAATCGTTGGAATTATAATTCTTAAAAAGGAAAACGGCATCTGGGACTACGGCGGCTACTTCCTTTTGTCCGGCTGTATCAGAGGCTATCACGGCAATCCCGCCAAGGAGGTATTGCAGAATCTTGTTGGTGATAGTCAGATTACGGCTGTCGGGGCGGTATTCTTCGGTGGCGAGGCCGATGTCGTGCTCGGCAATCCGCGATAGCAATTCCTTGTGAGGAACCAGCGAATGGAAAAATAGCTGATGGCCTTTTTCTGCCGGAAATAACGAAGTAAGCTCAGTTTTAAAATCACCGGAGCAATTTCCACGCAGGTGCAGTTCAACCGGAGTTTTTACCTGCCCGAGCGATTTTGCCAGAAATTCCAGTCCACGTCCCGGCCCGATGGTTTGCGAATACCAGTGCATCGAAGGTCTGGACAGGTCGGTGCGATCTTTTAATTTTCCGTCGAGCAGGTCTCTTTCGGCAAGCGGGAACACATTATGCAAAACTTTGGGTAGCTCAACACCTGCAAAGGCAGCGAAACCGGCAGCCATACTTTCGGAGGTAGTATAATTTAATACGCTGTTTAGAAGGGCAAACTTCTCATATTTCTCCAAAAGCTTGATCGGACGGGTTTTGTTGGCTTCGGGAAGAAGATCGTGCGAATACCAGTCTTCAAAATCAAAAGCTACCTTAAAACCGCGCTTGATCAATTTACAGCCAATCACGGTGCTCATTTCCTGGTGACAGGTGTAAAGGTCGGCATTTTCGCGGATTGCAGCTTTCAGGTTGGCGCGATAATCATAACCCAAAGTGAGGATATTTTCCCAGCCAAACCTGCCGATGGCCTCGCCGGCAAGCCTTCTTACAAGCCGCTGCTTCAGCCGGTACCATTTTGATGCCTGCCCCGGAATCATGTTGATGATTCCTTTAAACTGGATTTTGGAAGTATCGATAAGTTTAAGATCCTCCACGAGTAAATCGGGGTAGGTAAATGTGGTTAGGATGGTTACTTTAAAACCGGCAGCCGCTAAAGTGTTGGCTTCTTTTACCACGCGCGGGTTCCGGCATAAATGACTTTGTGTTAAAATGCAGACCGATTTCATCATTCTATCTTTTTTTGTGTATCTGGTAACTGAGCATTTTTGCAGCTTTCCAGCCTGCCAATTTTTTTATGGTTTCGATGGCGTGACCTCCCAATACAGGGATTTCAGGCATTTTGCCGGTAGCTTTTACTTTGGCTTCGCAGATTTCGACCAGATCTTTAAATCGTGGATAGGCGTTGATGGCGATTTCCTGGTACAACGTGGCCATAGCCTGGTTGAAGCGGTCGGAGTTGGTGTATTTTGCAAGGTAGCCCGATTTGCAGTTCAAGGCATGAAGTGCACTTTGGAGGTTTTCCTTTTTGTTGGCTTTCGCCGAAATATTGCCTCCATAAAAAAACCGCCTGTAAAAATTAGTGCCGCCGGTGGTGCGGATTCCTTTTGAAGCCAGCACTGCGCGGGCGAAATACTCGCCGTCCTGGTCGAGCAGCAGGGTTTCGTCCCATGGCCCGATTTTATCACAAATGGCTTTTGGCGTAAGCCATGCGCTGGTCTGAACCATCCAGCGTTCGCCGTCGCCACCATAAAGCTTCACCAAAAAGTCAACCGGATCGTCGGTGTCGTGAATCCAGAATGACTCTTCGCGGGGTTTCATGCTGCGATAATCGTTGCCATCCATAAAATGCACCGAAGGACTTACCCCAAGGTAGCCTTCATTATTTTCGAGGACTTTTACCTGTTCTTCGATTTTATCATCGCTCAAAACATCGTCAGCATCGAGGTATTGGATGTATTTTCCTGAACTCATCGCCAAACCTTTGTTCCGGGCAACGCAGGCTCCCTGGTTTTTCTGTACAAAAACCTTCAATTTGTCCGATTCATATTTCCGGGCCAGCTCAACTGTTTTATCTTTTGAGCCATCATCAACCACAAAAACTTCGATATTTTCCCAGCTTTGGCCTAAAACCGAATCAAGAGTTTCGACAATAAATTTTTCGGCATTGTAGGCCGGAATGACAATGGAAACCAATGGTCTGGATGAATCTGACATCTTTATTGTTTTAGATAGATAAGTGTTTTTTACGGTAATCTTCAAATTTTTCTTTCCGGATGTAGCCGTGATAAGGTTTTTTGTATTTAATGGGAACTAATTTTTCGGGTTCCAGAGTTTTAATCACTTTTGCAGGATTTCCACCGATTACGCAATAACCGTCTGGAAATGATTTGGTTACTACCGAACCGGCCGCTACAATAGTAAGGTCTCCAAGTGTAACCCCTGGTAATATCATACAATTCATTCCTATCCAGCAATAGCTGCCAAGTTTGGTTTCTTTACCAAACAAGATTCGATGATCGTAAATATCGTGGCCACCACTTAAAATGCCTGTATTTTGACCAATGGTTGTATAATCCCCAAAATACAGCTTTCCCGATCCCTGAATATAACAGCCTGAATTAAAGCCGGGATTGGTGCCGACGCCCACAAGAATATTGTGTGCCCCAACCACCCGGCTGGTATAATGTGTCGGCCAATAGGCTTCCTTGTTGTAGCCCAAAACCTTTTGCTTGTACCAGCGGTTAAACGAAATCCTGTCGTTGGCATGTTGTGTATCCTTAATAAACCTAAAATAGGGTAATCGCGTAATGAGCCAAATAAAAATCCTGAATGGGTTTCCCAGGATATGTTTAATTTTTTCTGATGTGATTTTCATATTGCTGAGTTTATTTTTGTGTAAACGCGAAACCAGTTTGGTTTCAATTAATGTTTATGACTTTTTTATTACTCTGTTGAGGATTTCGAAATATCCCATTCCGGATTCCTTTTTTAGAATTCGCATTGTTTTGAGGGATTGGTTTTTCCCAACTCCCATAATATACCTGGCCTGGTTCCATTTAATTTTTTTCAATGCTTTTTCCTTTTGCTCAGGCGAGAGCGGGCAATCCGGGTGGTTTATCATTTCTTCTGAGCATTTCAGGTACTTGAATGGTACTGTAAAATCGAGGCGGTTGTTTTGCATTTCCTGCTCTTCGTGAACACGATACCAGACAACGCCCTGCGACATCAGAACTACCGGATAATGGTTAGCCAGAACATGCCACATTTCGAAATCGCCCAAATAGCGTTTTCCGGAAAAACCTCCCACTTTTTCGAAAGCATCCTTTCGGATAATGGCCGACAATGGGGCTTTGTGGAAAAGTTTTTCTTTAAAATAATGGCGGAGATAAGCCTCTTTGCCGGTAAGCATGAAAGGGTACATCTGTGTGCTATCCTGCGGCAGAGAAGAAAGTCCCCAGCCAGATTCCGGAAATCTTTCCATACCGGAAACCAGAATTTCAAGCCCTAACGGATAAATCATGTCGTCGGCATCAACGTATTTAAGGTATTTTCCCTGGGCAAGGCTTGCAGCTTTGTTGCGGTTGGGATAGTCGCCAAGGTTTTTTTCGTTGAGAATTACCTTTACGCGCGGGTCTTTTGCGGCATAACTTTGGGCAATTTCAACACTCCGGTCTTTGCTCCGGTCGTCAACAACCAGCAATTCCCAGTTTTGATAAGTCGAAGCCATCACACTTTCGATGGCAGCTCCGAGGTATTTTTCGCGATTGTAGGTGGTCATTAAAACGCTCACCAAAGGTTGGTCAGTTTTTTCCATTTTTGAGTTTTTTTTATTGTTATTTCAATTTTTTTTAGCCTGAATTCCTTGCGGCGGATAGCCAACGTAATATTTTTGTGATGATTCGACACCTTTCATGCCTCTGAATGTAGCGTTAAAACCGAAAAGCAGCGCGGCCGTCCATGCGGCGCGCACCAAATGAAAGTTGTACCAGATCCATTTTATTTTTTCGCCCCAGGTTAATTCCTTCATCCGGAGCAATCTGATTTTAATCTGAGCCATCTTAACAAAAGGGTTTTTGGGATAATAGATGTAGTCGTAAAATTTATAATTCTGATAAAGAATGATATAGCTGCGTTTAAAATAGAATGTAAAGTCCTGATGATGATAATGATAAACCCGCGCACGGTAATCGTAAACAATTTTGTAGCCTTGCGCCAAAGCATCCTTCGCCCAGAGTGTGTCTTCCGAAAACATCAGCTTTTTAAAAGGTACTTTTTCTTTGATGCTTTTGCGGTACATGGCGTTCACATCGTCCCAGTTGCAGTATTCGTGCTGTATTTTGCCGGGAAGTTTTGTAAAATCATCCGGATTTTCAAAATAAACTGTAAAAGGTTTTGCTTCGCTGGCCGGCTTGAACCACTGCAACGGATTTTTTTCGTGGTCGTGGGCAACAATCTGTTGTCCGCAAACTCCTGCTACAAGCGGGTCGGCGAAATGTTCCAGCATTGTTTCAATCCAACGATCCCCGGCGGGCGTGGCATCCTGAACGGTCATCAGCACAAATTCGCCCTGTGCCAGGCTTACGCCAAGATTGCGGGTTTCGCCGTGGTTGAAATCTTTGGGTGGCAGGCTGTGAACTTTAACGGGATATTGGGCCAGCAACTCAAGCGTACCATCGGTGGACCCTGAATCGATCACGATGACTTCGATCGAATCTTTGACCGTTTGCGAAAAAATCCCATCCAGACAAGGCTTTATCGTGGAAATCCCATTTTTTACCGGAATCACCACCGAAACCAAAGGCACTTTTTGTTGATTTTCGTTCATGGCGTTTACTGCTTTATGTATGCATGTTTCCCAATATTCGAATCGAGACTGATCGGCTGAAATAAACTTTTAATCAGTTTACCAAGCCCGGGAATGCGGTTTATTCTTCCTAAAACTATCATTTGAAAAATAAATGCTTTCGTTACAAATCCCAGGCTCAGGATTCTATTTTTAATTCCAAAACTTAAGACTGAAAAGGTAATCTTGTAGTGAAGCGTTTTTGCTGCTCCAAAAGCAACACTTCGTGCCAGAATGCCAAAAGATTTCCTGAGTTCTGGACTCATCAGAGATTGGCTTTTATTAAAATGTGAAATCAAAATTTCCTTTCGTGCCAGGAGTTTTGGCAGCGAGCTGATTTCCCCCTGGCTAATGCTGCCAACCTCGTGCATTCTGTAAAAAACATCAGGTTTAAGATGATAAAACTTTTGATATTTCAGATTGGAGGTCAAGGCCTTAAGATGGAAATCAACATCCTGCCAGCAGGCTAATCCTTCTGTAAAGGCACCGAATTTTTCGACAACTTCCTTACGCCAAATTGGGCCTGAAGTTTGCCAAACAGCATCAAGTTTTAGAAATCGGAATAAATCCGGCTCCTCAGTTTCTTTATTCCAAAGAAATCTTGCGTTTTTGGTGTCATCTTTAAACATCAGCATCGGGAAAACCCAAAAATCATTATCAGGATATTTCTGAATCGTTTCCGCACGTTGCGAAAGGGCAAAATCGGCTAATAAATCGTCGGAATCGAGAAAAATAA
>CAYOWJ010000034.1:0-12018 GCA_964407625.1 uncultured Lentimicrobiaceae bacterium | reverse complement strand
ACACCGGCATTTACAAAGCCTTTTCCTAAAATAGGGAATAAAAGCAAGCGATAGGTTTTTGGTATTTTCCAGCCATCACGAAGCATTTCGCCGCCATATTTTCGTATCAGTCTGCAATCTTTGGCATTTAAAACCAGGCCGTACATGTACTGCAAATCTTCGCGCAGGTATTTTCCTTTGGGATGTTTTACTGGCAGTGCTTCGGCTGGTTTTTCGGCAGGTGGCGGCGGAATTACCTCGCCCCGCATAATCGGGTCGGTTCCGGTTTCTTTACGCTGTTTTGAATATTCTTGTAACAGATTCCTGAAGTGCTGGATTTTATTTACATGAATATTTGTGGCCGACTGGCCGTGGATGCGGATAAAGTAGGTGCAATTGTTGAGGATGGCGATTTTATATTTTTCGAGCAGACGCATCCATAAATCGTTGTCTTCGGAAACAATAAATTCCGGTCGGTAGCAACCGATATCCAAAACTTCCTGCCGGCGATAAAATGCAGTCCCATGAACAGCAGGAGCTGCCCGGTCGGGTTTAAAGTCATCGAGGATTAAAGCCCGGTAACTTTTCCCTTCAAAATACTTGTTATGTGGAAGCCGGTAATCCATTGCAATTTTTCCATTAGAAGTCATAAATGCAGTTTGGCTACAAACCATTACATATTCGGGATGGTTTTCAAGGAAATCAACCTGCATACCGATTGCGTCGGGAGTTGAAATGTCGTCAGCATCGTGGCGGCGGATATATTTTCCTTTGGCAACTTTTAAACCGTTGTTTAAAGAGCGCGCTACTCCCTGGTTTTTTTGCTTCAAAGTGATGATACGCGGATCGTTGTACGAATCAATAATTTCCTGCGAATCGTCGGTTGAGCCATCGTTTACCAAAACAATTTCAAAATCTTTAAAAGTTTGATTTAAAAGACTTTCAATTGCGGGTCTAAGATAATCCCGTCCGTTATAAACGGGCATTAGGATACTTACAATTGGGTTACTATCCATGATTCGTCAATTTTATTTAAAATTCCATTTAGATTGAAGTACAACTTTTGACCGTTTATCGAAAGGAAATGGCCTTAAAATAAACTTTTCGCCCTGTTTGATGTTAAAACGGATACAATTTTCGATGTAATCCATTGTACCATAAGAATTTCCAAGCCATACTGAAATGTAATAAGTTCCTGGTGCCAGCGATATGTTTTTCACTATTACCGAAACGCTGAATGTACCGTCCTTATCAATATTTTTGATATCAAAAAGGTCGTCTGCATTGGTGATGTGGCCGACAAATTCGTTGGAATCATTGCGGATATCTAACGAAAGATCGGTGTAATCAATGGGTTCGTTGGCTTTGGCAACGGTGGTTACAATAAAATCTTCACCCAGGAAAACTTCATCAATTTTTTCTCCTGCAAGATTGGTCATTTTATACTCCAGAAATCGGATAAGCCCGGTGCCGCTTCGTTTTAAATCGTTTTCGTTTACCGAAATCTTTTTATAGGCGGTGGTTATATCGTGCACGCCGCCCCGCATCGTAATCGTGCCGTTTTGCATCAAAATTCCTTTGGTGCAAAGCTGCTCAACGGCTGTAAGGTTGTGGCTTACAAAAAGCACTGTGCGGCCACTCCTGGAAACCGACTGCATTTTGCCAATGGCTTTTTTCTGAAAATCAGCATCGCCAACGGCAAGAACTTCATCAACAATTAAAATTTCTGGTTCGAGATGGGCGGCAACAGCAAAGGCCAATCGCACGTACATCCCCGAAGAATAGCGCTTCACAGGGGTACTCGCATATTTTTTAACACCCGAAAATTCGATGATTTCTTCGTATTTTGAATCAATTTCCTTTTTTGTCATTCCCAGGATTGCACCGTTGAGGTAGACATTTTCCTTGCCGGTAAGTTCCGGATGAAACCCGGTTCCCACTTCCAGAAGGCTGGCAATTCTGCCTCTTACCTTGATAGTTCCGGTTGTTGGGGCGGTTACCCGCGAAAGTAGCTTGAGCAGGGTTGATTTTCCGGCCCCATTTTTCCCAACGATTCCCAGCACTTCGCCTTCGCCAACTTCCAGATTAATATCCCGCAAAGCCCACACATATTGCCCGTCAACGGTATCGAGACGGTTGGCTACGCCAACTTTTTTAGTTGGGTCTTCTTTTCCCATCATCTTTGCAAAAAACCGGTTCAAATCGTGGCTCAAAGTTCCCGTTCCTACAACGCCAAGGCGGTATTGTTTTGAAATATCTTCGAGTTTTATTATTGTTTTCGACATCTTAGTAAATTTTAGATTTGTAAATTATTCTAAACCAACCTGGTGAAGCGCTAAACGGTGTCCATAAAAGTTTTTTCAACTTTATTGAAGATAATCACACCGGCAACCAGAACGGCAACAGTAAATCCAAAGCTGTAAAGCAGGTACATGTAATTAATTTCACCAACACCCAGCAAAGCGGTTTTAAAAGTTTCGACGATGGGAGTCATCGGGTTTGCCAGCACGAAAAATCTGTACTTTTCGGGAATACCCGACATGGGATAAATAATCGGTGTGGCATACATCCAGAGTGTTACACCAAAAGCTACGAGGTTCGTCAAGTCGCGGTATTTGGTGGTGAGCGATGAGATGATAATTCCAAATCCCAGGCCTAACCCTGCAATTAAAATAATCAAAACCGGAATCAGCAAAACGTTGATATTTGGCGCTATGTTGGAGCCAATAGCCATAAAATAAATTAAAAATCCCAGTAAAAAGAGAAATTGGATGAAAAAACTCACGAGGTTTGAAATGACGATTGAAATTGGAAGCGCCAGACGCGGGAAGTACACTTTCCCGAAAATAGAAGCATTCTTTATAAAGGTCTGCGATGTATCGTTGAGGCAGGTGGAGAAATAAGTCCATCCGACAATTCCCGTTAAATAAAACAACATTTTTGGAATGCCATCGGTGGGAATGCCTGCAATATTGCCGAAAACAACCGTAAACATCAGGGTTGTGAGCAGTGGCTGGATGATAAACCAGAGCGGTCCAAGGATGGTTTGTTTGTATTTTGCCACGAAATCCCGCTTCACAAAAAGCATTATCAAATCGCGGTAATTCCAGAGTTCGCGCATGTTGATGTCCAAAAGACCTCTTTTTGGCCTGATAACCATCGACCAATCATCTTCCGGCAGATTAGCATTTGTAGTGATCGTGTTTTCCATTTTCAAATTATTTGAAGTTTGTTTTTAGATTTATGAGGTTTTTTTCAAAAAATCGGCATAGGCATTTTCAATTCCATCTTTTAACGAAATGGATGGTGTAAAGCCTAGAGAAGTAAGCAGCGAAACATCCAGTAATTTACGTGCGGTGCCATCGGGTTTTGAGGCATCCAGAACCAATTCGCCTGTAAAACCAACGATTTCTTTGATAAGCAGCGCAAGGTCTTTGATGGTAATATCCTTACCCCAGCCGATGTTTACAAATTTATTACCATCGTAGGTTTCCATCAGGTAAACGCAGGCAGCGGCAAGGTCGTCAACATGCATAAACTCACGAAGTGGTGAACCTGTCCCCCAAATTGTCACGTTTGGTGAGCCACTAACTTTTGCTTCATGGAATTTACGTATCAAAGCCGGCAAAACATGGGAGGTTTGCAAATCATAATTATCGTTTGGGCCATAAAGGTTGGTAGGCATGGCTGCGATGTAATTTGTGCCATACTGCAGATTATAATTCTCGCACATTTTTAACCCTGCAATTTTTGCGATGGCGTAAGGCTCGTTGGTGTATTCCAGCGTGTCGGTGAGCAAATAATCTTCCCTGATAGGTTGCGGGCAGTTTTTAGGGTAGATACACGAACTTCCGAGAAACAACATTTTTTTCACTCCGGCAAGATAGGCGTTATGAATAATGTTATTCTGAATCTGAAGGTTTTCGTAAAGAAACTGCGCCCTGAAAGTATTATTTGCAACGATTCCGCCAACTTTTGCGGCTGCATCAAATACATAAACGGGTTTTTCGAGATTAAAAAATACCTGCACATCATTCTGATTCAACAAATTAAGCTGAGAATAAGACACCCCGTCAGCATATTGTGGCTTTTTGGAATGATAGGTTCCGATGATGTGGGTGAATCCGTTTTTAATCAAATTACGCACAATTGCACTTCCCACCATGCCGGTGCTCCCGGCGACGAATATTTTCGATTCTTTATTCATAATAACTTTTGATTTCGAAACCACCATCGCGGAGATACCTGTCCTTTTTCATCAGTTTAACGTCGCTTTCCATCATCTCTTCAACCAGGCCTTTAAGATCGTATTGAGGTTTCCAGCCTAATTTTGTCTGAGCTTTTGTGGCATCACCAATCAAAATATCAACTTCGGTTGGCCTGAAATAGCGCGGATCAACTTTTACCACTTCCTGTCCGATGGCAACTTTATATTCAGGATTGCTGCATGAAGCCACAGTTCCAATTTCGTTCAATCCTTCGCCATTAAAGGCTACCTCAATGCCCAATTCTTCAAAAGCCATTCTTACAAAATCCCTGACTTCGGTAGTTACACCAGTGGCAATAACATAATCGTCAGGTTTTTCCTGCTGTAAAATCAGGTACATAGCGATGATGTAATCCTTGGCATGGCCCCAGTCACGTTTTGATGACAGATTTCCAAGGTAGAGGGTGCTTTGCATTCCAAGGGCAATTTTGGCCACCGCACGTGTAATTTTACGGGTAACAAAGGTTTCGCCGCGTTGAGGCGATTCGTGGTTAAATAAAATCCCATTACAGGCATACATCTGATAAGCTTCACGGTAGTTTACCATAATCCAGTAAGCGTAAAGTTTTGCCACGGCATAAGGCGAACGTGGGTAAAACGGCGTTTTTTCGCTTTGCGGGATTTCCTGAACCAAGCCATACAGTTCGCTCGTTGACGCCTGGTAAATCCTGGTTTTTTGTGTAAGATTGAGCAACCTGACAGCCTCGAGCAGGCGCAAGGCACCAATGCCATCGGCATTTGCCACATATTCGGCAGTATCAAAACTTACCTTGACATGCGACATGGCAGCAAGATTATAGATTTCATCCGGCTGTGTTTCCTGGATAATCCTGATCAGATTCGTCGAATCGGTCATGTCGCCATAATGAAGGATGAAGTTTTTATGATCAACATGGGGATCCTGATAAATATGTTCAATCCGGTCGGTGTTAAAAGAAGATGAACGCCGTTTAATCCCATGAACGATGTATCCTTTTTTGAGGAGATATTCCGAAAGATAAGCTCCATCCTGACCTGTGACACCTGTAATTAATGCAACTTTACTCATATTTTATGATTTTATTTAATTAAATATCAACAATTTATAAATATTCCTTTTCAAATCAGATCTTCCTTAATAAATCAACAATAATCCGCCGTATCCGAATGAAGAGCGGCATAATCCGGTATTTTGGTTTCAGTGCTTCACCATAAAAGGATAAATCCCTGCTACTGATTTTCATTCTCACATCATTGTAAACGATGCCAATTTTTTTCATCTCATTATGGGTAGCTTCTATTAGGGTATCCGAGAAACCCTTCTTTGTCGAAAAATTGTAACGAACAATAAAGATAGTCGCATCTGAATACCTGTTTAAGAGATATGCATCACCAACAAGACCAATTGGAGGGGTTTCGACAACAATATAATCGTATCGCTTGCGCAGTTCCTGGAAAAGAAGTCTTGTTTTTTCTGATTCGATCAACTCATCCGGATTTGGCGGAATGGGTCCTGATAAAAGAATATCTAGATTTTTGGTAAATGTTTTCTGGATAACCGTATTAATGTGTAAATCGGTAATCAGGTAATCGGTAATTCCGATGCCCGGATCGAGATCGAAATCCGAAGGCACCCTTTGCCGTCTAAGGTTAAAGCCAAGGTAAATGGTTTTCTTTCCGGTAAGCGCATAAACCGAGGCGAAATTCAAGGCAAAAAAGGCTTTCCCTTCCTGCTCCATGGCTGAAGTAACCATGATTACCTGTTCACCATTTGCCGGATTGAAATTTAACTTTATCCGGATAATTCGTAAAAGTTCAGTAAAATATGAATTTGGCGATTTCAGAACACTGCTTACGCCTTTTTCGGGATTTCGCATCAAAGTTCCAATCACCGGAATATCAGTGTTCGAGGTAATATCTTCCAATGCCATTACCCTGTTATTGAAGAAAACCAACATAAACAGGAAAACCGCTGGTAGTAAAATTGCCCAGATCATCGAATTTATATAGGCTGTTTTAGGACCGGGAGAAATTTTGGAAATTCCGGTATCGCCGGCAAAATCGACAATTTCGTGATCCGGAGTGTTGGCTGCACGTTGAATTTCGACTTCCGATTTCCGTTTTAAAAGGAAATCATACAGGTCGTTGATAATTTTATACTTTCGTTGGATAGTTAGAAATTCGCGCTCCAGCCTGGGCAGCTTCATAAATTCCTGGTTCAGGCTCCACATCCGTTGCTCCGTGTTGGCAAGTTTTAACTCTGTGGTTTCAATGGTGCTTTTCATGCTTTCGGCGCAGGCTACCTTCATAACGGCAATATCTCTTTCGAGGATTTGCAGGTATGGATTACTCCTGGTCGAATTTGACAACAGGGTATTTTTATCCTGAATGGCAAGCGCAAGTTTTCCAACCTGGGCATTAAACATGGGCAAATTTACGCCCATTGATGAAGGCATAACGATATCCTCATAATCTTCCCGCTCTTCGATGTAAGTGAGCAGATACCGGTAATATTCAAGGTCGATGCGCAGGTTTTTGCTGTCTTTTGATTCCTCATCAAGATTTTTCAGTAGGCTGCCGATTTTTTCCTGCAACATCATAAAATTGTGCTTCTTCCGGAATTCTTCAATTTCTTGTTCGGTATCATTCAAATCCTTTCTAAACTGCAGCAATTGTTTCTCGATAAAATTGATGGTGTTGGTAAGAATTTTATTCTTTTTTTCGAGATTACTCAGTAAAAATTCGGTGGTCAGTTGGTTCAAATAGTCCTTTTCCTTTTGTTTATTAGGGCCGTTTGAAGAGATTATAATCATCGAAGTTCCGCGTTCGATGTATACATTGGTGGAGTTCATGTATTTTCCGACGAGTCCGTTCAGATCATTGATTTCAAAAGCAAATTCTTTATTTTGAATTTCGCTGGCATCAGTCTCATCTTTTAAATTAATTACAAAACAATATTCCTTTTTTTGAATCGTATCGCCAACATTGAAAGTTTTTGGCGTATCGAACGGGCCATTATCCGATGAAAGCTGAAATTTGGTGGGTGAGAGGAATTTAACCCTAATTTGCTGATATCGGGGTTGCCAGTGGTCGCGGTCGAACCAGACAACAAAGGGCGACTGTGTGTAAATTTCGCTGTAAATGTATTTTTCTTTTGAAAAATACGACACTTCAAAATCAAGATTCTGGATAATCCGCTTAATCTGAGCAAACGATTTAAGAAAAGCAATCTGATTGTCGATAAGTTTGGAACTCAGGTAAATCGGTGAAGCCGAAATCGCCCCTCTTTGTTCCAAAACCGAAGTATTACTTTTATCTTCAATCAGCACGCTTGTTTTCATGCTGTAAATCGGGACAATGTATTTGTTTTTGTTTGAAGCGTAAGCGTAAGCAAGCATGATAGCGATAGCAAAAATGTACCAGTTTTTGGCGTATTTTATAAATACCCGCTTAAAATCTATTCCTCCCACTGAAGTAACTGGTTTGCTCATCGTATTACTTTGTAAGCGACAGTATTAGTACATAAGCCGTTAATAATGTCATTAAAACTGATAATGAAAAAGTTGGTGTTATTCCAATGGATTTTGCGCGCATCTGCTCAACATAAATCTGATCGTTTGGAAAGACATAAAACATATTGCCGGAAATCAAATTTCCGCTAAGAACATCAACCAGATAGACTATTTTTTCGTCGCCAACCCTTCGTAAAACCTTAATATACTCCCGCTTAGCATACGGTGTTAATCCACCGGCAAGTGTCAATGCTTCATAAATCGTGATTTTGTTTTTTGTCATATTGTAGATTCCCTCTTTGTTGACTTCACCCATAATATTCACCGAATTATTGATGAGTTTAACATCAATGCGTAATCTGTCTCCAATAATCCTAGATGCTGCGATCTTTACTACTTCATGGCATTCACGTACTGTAAGTCCGGCAACTTTTATTGGCCCTAAATATGGGAAAAGTATGGTGCTATCGTCGCTCACATGATATCCCAGCAATGCCTGATTTGTTGCATCCAAAAAATTAAGCCCTCCACCGGGAGCGAGAAAATCGGACAAGGGTTTTTCGACGGTGGTAATGTTAACATAAAGATAGTCGTTGGGTTGAACTACATATTCAGTAAGAGGATGGTCTTCGCCCACAAATGCATTGGCATAAGCACTGTCGTTAAGTTGATCGTACTGCATGAGTAAAATTTTCTTTTGCGGAATGCAGGAAGAAAGCATTAGTACCCCAATAAGGAAAAATATAAAAAATGCCTTGAAAATCAATAATTTTAACGGTATTCCAAAAAACATAGTTTCTGAGTTTGTAATAATGTTAACAAATGTAAAATTTTATCATTAACTCAACAATTTAAAAATATTTTTCTGCTATTTTTTCAAGTTGCAAAAATTCGAAAAAAATGCCCTGAAACCGGAGGGTTACTTTCTGCTAAATTTCTGGATGAACCTTAATACATCATTTCTATTGATTGGTTTTACCAGGTAACCTTTAAAATTTGCTTTAATGATCTGATCCGCAATGCTTTTTCCGGAATAGGCTGTCTGTGCCACGAAAGGAATATTGCCATATTCGGGCCATTTCTTTTCGATAGCTTCCTTGAGCATAATGCCATTCCATGGCTCAGGAAGGCCGATATCCATAAAAACCAGGCTAAAAATAATTCCTTTATTATAGAACAATTCGATAATATTCATAGCCTCATTCCCGGAATAGGCCAGCGAAACATTGGCTAAACCCTGAATGTACATCTTGAAAATATTGGCATTGATTTTTTCATCCTCAACAACCAAAACATTCATTTTTTTATCATTGCTCAACTCAACGGAATCCGCTAAACCATTGTTTTCATGGATGTCAATGTCCTTTCGTACCAGCATTTTTAATGTTGCAATTTCACCCATGTTTTCGGTAGAAGCAAAGTCAACTTTTGCGTCAAGGCTATTTAAATTTTTGAGTAATTTCTGAATTTCGCTGTGTAACCCCAGGATTGGGTTATTGCAGTCGTATTTTTCCTTGTTGTTTTCGCGCTTAATAAAATGAATGACGCTTTGCGGGATATCCTGCCCCAGATTATCAATGCTGATACTGATTTCGGTTTGGTTTGCATTGATAAAATAATCGACTTTTACTTCTTCTGACCGGCAGAAATTTAAGGCTTTTGAAACAAGAAAATTCAGTGTTTCGAAAAGGATATTTTCATCGCTGAGTATAGTTATGTCGGTGCCTGGATTAATTTTAAGCTGAATACTGTTTTTGCGGGCTAGTGAGGCGAGCATAATATTTACTTTTTGCATCACCTGCAAAACCGAGGTTGGCCCCCATGAAATTTCATCGTGATCAACCTCAGATTTTTCAAAAGTATTAAAAGCCTTTTTGAGGTCATATCCTGATTTTACAATACTATCAACATATTTATTAAGTTTCTGGTCGCCAACAATATTTTTCTCCTTCGAGAGTAAGGTGCCAAAACCAATTATTGCATTAAGTGCGTTTCGAACATTGTGGTCAAACTCATCCTCCTGCTCCCCAGTTAAATTTCTTGTAGCTTGGTTTGGTTGTGCTGCCGTGGATTCCGTCCTCACATTTCTTGCCGGTAAATCTGTTTCCGAAGGCTGAATCAAGGATTCCCTGGTGACAACAGGTTTGATAGTGCCCAGAAATTTATTCCCCTCAATTTCTTTAAATTCCAGGAAAACGGGTACAAGGTAACGAAGGGCGTCAAGGATAAATATTTCAGACGAAAATTCGCGTAAGTTTCTGGCATCAAAAGGGTTTGGCGTGTTTTTTAAAGTATAAAACAATTCCCTGACCGAATAGCTCGTAAATTCATCCTCGGAATAACCGGAAAACTTTTCACCGGCAGGATTAACCAGTAAAATCTCCCCATCAAGATCGGATAAAAAAGCAGATTCACTTTTATTATCAATCAACGACCTGTAATAATGCTTGTTTGCAAGCATTTTTTTATCCTTTACGTCTTTATTTCCAAACCTTGTTAAAATATTACTGTCCCCCCTGATTTATAATAAAACCCATCTTCAAAAATTTGGAGAAATCAAAAAAACATGATTCAATCCATTGTCACAAAATTAGTGAATTTTACCCTGATTCGGTGTATTTAATTGTTGTTTTTGGTAATGAGGTGTTTATGATTTTCCAAAATCGCATTTAGTGATTTTGCCCATGATTTCCAGCTTAATCGTAAATCGTAAAAATCGCGTGTCGATTTTGCTAAGGGCAGGTATTTGTTGTCGTAGTCAGTAAAAATTTCTGAAATCATTTCAGCATATTGATCTCCGCGGGCTTCAACCGGCAGCCTGAAGCCGTTTTTCCCATTTTCGACAGCACTTCCGATACCGCCTGTGTTGGTGGTTATCGAAGGTATCGCAAAAGCACTGGCTTCACAAAAAACAACGCCAAAACATTCGCCACGGGTAGGCAGGATAAAAAAATGGTTTTCGTACAAAAGCTGGTTAAAAAGATCACTTTGCGACTTTTCATTTTTATTTAGAAAAGGAATCACCACCATGTCTTCGTCCTGAAATTCGTCGGGAGGCCTGCATCCAACAATGGTTAAGCGGGTTTTGATGCCCTTTTTCTTCATTTCCTGCAAAGTTTCAAAAGCAATCGCCCCTCCTTTTCTTTCCCATTCTACGCCAATGAAAAGAATTTTGCAAACGTCTCTACCTTTATTATAATTAATCATTTCGCGGGTCGGAAGTATGTCAACATTTGGCCCGAAAGGAACAATGAAAACCTTTTCGGGGCTGGCGTGATAATCATTAATCACCGAATCAGCAGCCCATTGCGAAGTACAGATTACAATGGCCGATTTATCAATGGCCAGTTGCTCCACCATATTCCCTTCGATTTGCGAGATTTTCATAAAGTTTGAAAACCATTCGTAATAGTTATAAAACAGTTTAAAAGTGGTATCGGTGTAGTAAATGATTGGAATATCTGTTTTTAGCCTGCAAATCTCGGTTGACGAACGCTGGGCAAAAATGAAATCGTAGTGCTTGCCTTTGAGTTTTTTCTCAAAAACCCAGGCATACTTTATCCCGTAAAAAATACTATGGTTAAAGTTATAACGTCTTGTTAATTTGTAATTTATCCTCTTTAAAATTCGTGTAAATGCATTATCAATTTTCGCCGGGCCTAAAACATCAACTGAGCCTACATCCTTTTCCAACACCTTTAATATGGTGTAAATAGTACCCGATAAGACTTTTTTATCCAAAGGATCAACAGAAGTGAGATAAGCAATGTTATAATTATTTTTTTCCATCAGCCAGAATCATTTTTGCCTTGACAAATATAGATTGGATTAGCTTTGCAACTCATAATTATTGAGTTTCTTTAAAAAAATAATTTTTAAAAGGCTGCTTTTTAAAAAAAAGTAGCATCAATAGGTCGAACGAATAAAACTTTTAATATTTTTGTTTACTGCGGGTAAATGGAATTTTAAAGTAGTCTTTTGAGGGATATTGTTGTTGTAGGTCACAAACTAATCTAATTATCAAATGGATACTGAACTTTTAAGTGGAGATATTATAGCAATTGCCGGAACATTTTTGGTCGGTTTTCTTGTTACGTTGTTGGCGATTCCCAAAATCATCGAGTTTACCAAAAAGCATAAACTGATGGATGATCCTACCCTGGATAAAGAACAACGAAAGATGCACAAAGATCCGATTCCCACACTTGGGGGCGTTGGGATTTTTATCGGATTCATTGTTTCGGCAGTGGTATGGTTGATTCTTTCTTATTTTAAGCTGAT